>NZ_JAHREU010000071.1:18886-38549 GCF_020883145.1 Microcoleus sp. CAWBG27 | reverse complement strand
GTTCTATCGCTTTCGCCTGGTTTACTGAACCATGTAACTGTAGTTAATTAGATCGTGTCTTCTCTGTTTAATCATCATGAGTAAGTGTCAGTAACATTGTACCTCATCTTTCTGAGAAAGGCTATACTTATAAATTATAGTGTTGGCGATAGAGTTTTTTACTGCTCTTCCCTTCCCTCATGAAAAAACAGTTAAAACTTCAATTGCTAGCGATCGCCCTTATTTCCATCCTAGCAACAATCGCTGTCGGGTGCGATCGCCTTCTCAAAAAACCTTTTCAACTCCCCGCCTCAGCCAAACAAGAACCCTGGCCAGTGCAAATAGGCCTGCGAGTCGGCCTGATCCGCGAGAACATCCCAACAGTCAACCGCATAGTTTTAGTCCCCGACGAAGCCACATTCTTAGCCGCAATCCAAAAGTGGAATCTCAAGGGACGCTGGCCAATTCTGATGGAAGATAAGAAATATGCGCCGATGTTTTTGCAGCGCTTCCAACCCGCCGAAATCCTCCGTTTACCAAGCATCAAACAGGAGATGCCAAAAGGTCAAAAACTCCAACAATTAATGCTGAAGGCAACGGCAGCAGCCTGGAATGCCACGGATCGTGAAACCTTAAAAGCAAAATGGACGGAACTCGGCTGGGAACCGCCAGGAGTAGTAATCACATCAGAAAATGACTCAGCACGTTTAGCCGCAGTTGCCTTAGCAGCGGCCCGCGGCCAACCTTTAGTATTTCTCGAAGGCAACTTCGGAAAACCCAATGATAACCTTAATACTGCACAGTGGAAAACTCTGCAAACAGCAGTTACTAAAGCTGTCGAATCTACCGGATATTTTTACTCTCAACTCGGAGATGCGATCGACTCGATCGCGATTGTACGCCAACTAGCAGTAAAATATCAATCTCCGCAAAAGCAAGATGAACAATTAGCTGTTACCGACGGTTTGGGACGGCATCCCAATGGCGAACGTTGGGCCGCGGCTGGCTGGATTTACGGATCGGAAGTGCGATCGATCTATCAAGCCATGTGCGCCATATTTCTCGACAGCGAAACAGCTATGCTGTATGACAGTTACCCAAAAGAAGGAAATTGGGGAAAATATGAAATGGAGTCAGCAGCTAGCGGACTAAAAAGCATAGGTTTGAATGTCGAATTAGTGCAAAAACCCGAGTCTACCCTTCAATTGTGGCGGAGTTTAGTAGCATCCAAACCGTGGACATTTGACTTAATATTAATTAATTCCAAAGGCTATCCCAAATCATTCCAAGTCGGTAACGGTGACGCCGTGGTTGAGGATATACCAAAACTGAAATTTCCCGCAGCAATCCACATGATTCACAGTTGGTCAGCAGCAGATCCAGATGATGCAAATACCGTTGCTGGCCGGTGGTTGCAAAATGGTGCTTACGCCTATGTCGGCAGCGTCAACGAACCTTTGTTATCTGCATTTATTCCACCTAAAATAATGGTCGATCGCCTAAAACGAGGGGCACCCTTTTTGATCGCAGCCCGCCAGCTAGAATCCCCGCCCTGGAAAGTCGCCACCATCGGCGATCCGCTAATGTCGATCGCCAAACCCAAACCCAGAATCCCGGCCGCGCAACAACCGATATGATAGCAGTTGACAGTTGACAGTTGACAGTTGACAGTTGTAGGGGCCCTGCCAAGAGTGCGGGCCCTATAGAGTTGATAGTTGAAAGTTGCACAGTACGGCAATTAAACCATTTATCCTTGACGGATATCGGTTCTATTCATGAGGTTATTTATGTCCTCACCGTTGTGGCAATTGCTATAGTTGCGATCGAACAGCCACCATCAAACAGGTTTGTAGTGAGGACTTTAGTCCTATTCCCTGAGGACTGAAGTCCTCACTACAAACTTTCGATTTGAGATTTTTTGTTTAATCTCAAATCTCAAATTAGGTTTGTAGTGAGGACTTTAGTCCTATTCCCCGAGGGCTGAAGTCCTCACTACAAACTTTCGCCCGAAACTATAAGACTATAGATATAGTTAGTTAGGATTATCACTCAGTTTATCTAAGTTTCAATGTAACTGAGCATACAATTATCAGCTAAAATTCACTCACCCTCAGAAGCGGTCATTCCATCCCAGCCGCCAGCCCCAAAAATCTGCCATAAAATACGCCTTAATTAACTTGTCAATTCCCATGAAATCACTCAAAATGAAAATAAGAAATAAAATGTAATATTTATCTAACTTCTCACAGAAGAATGAACCGCTAAATGAAAGCCACCCATCCTGTGGAGCTGCTGCCGCCCGGCCCAACCGCAGAAACTCCCCATTCCTCCCGCCTCAGCCCGCTGTTCAGCCGCCTGCATCCGAACCCAGAAACCCTCCTGCTCGTCCTCTCCCTAGTGATCGGGGGAGTTACTGGCGCAGGCGTCGTCACATTTCACTACCTGATCCACTTGATCCACAGCCTGATGCTGGAAGACTTTATGGGGGCGATCGCCTCTTCGGGATCTTGGACTCTAGCGTGCATTCCCACCCTCGGCGGAGTCATCATCGGGCTGATGCGGTGGCGGTTTCGCGATTTTGGCCCGAATATGTCATCCTTAATTGCCGCGACGCGGGGGCTGCAAGAACTCTCCCCGCTCAAACCCATCACCAAAATGGTGGCCGCCTCAGTATCCCTGGGCACCGGCGCCTCCCTCGGCCCGGAAGCCCCCAGCGTGGAAATCGGCGCCAACTTCGGAATGCTGCTAGCTCAAATCTTGCAGCTTTCCCCAGAACGGCAGCGCTTGCTCCTCGGCGCGGGAGCAGCAGCAGGTTTATCCGCGGGGTTTAACTCTCCCATCGCCGGAGTCTTTTTTGCCTTAGAAGTCGTGCTCGGCAGCACTTTTGCCACTTCGTCAGTCAGCGTTGTCTTGCTCTCCGCCGTAGTTTCGGCGCTGATAGCTCAAATTTGTTTGGGCGCTCAGCCTGCCTTTGCTTTGCCTGTCTATGATGTCCGCAGCCCGCTAGAACTGCCGCTGTACATAGGATTGGGACTTTTGGCGAGCGGAGTTTCCCTAGCTTATACAGAAGCAATTCAATTGGCCGATCGCTGTTTTCAAGGAAAAACCCGAGGATTTACTTGGCTCGGACGACTGCCCCGGCCGCTTCATCCCGTCATCGGCGGTGCGATCGTCGGTTTAGTCGCCCTGCAATTGCCTCAAGTTTTGGGTGTGGGCTACGAAACAGTCCAAGCAATGCTCCAAGATGTCAAATTTTCCTTGTCTTTGCTGCTGTTGCTGCTATTCGTCAAACTGGCGGTGACAGCTATCAGCCTTGGTAGCGGTTTAGTGGGTGGTATCTTCGCTCCGGCGATGTTTTTGGGAGCTTCCTTGGGTTCGGCTTACGGCATCTTTTTGGAAATGATCCCGGCATTGAGCGATCGAGTCGCAGGCCCTGCCGCCTACGCAATGGTGGGTATGGCCGCCGTCCTCGCAGGTAGCGCTAGAGCACCGCTGACAGCCATTCTATTGATGTTTGAATTAACCCGCGATTACCGGATTGTGTTGCCTTTGATGGCCGCAGTCGGATTGAGCGTTTGGCTGGTGGAGTTTGTCAATCGTCGATCGACAGCCCACAGCCTCAACCTCCAACAAATGGGCGTAGATGTAGCTGTCAACGAGCCGATCAAAGCCAGGGAACAGTTGCAGGATTGGGAAGATGTTTTGGGCGATCGGATCGTCACAGAATTGATTTCTTGCCAACTGCCGATCGATAACGAACACAGGGACGATGAGCCCGTGCTGGCGATCGGCAACTCACATTTGCCAGAAAATGTCAAGCCATTACCTGAAACAAAATCAGCCGTTTGACGGATCTCAAATCCCGTTGTTTCGCCACCAAACCGATAACCTTAAAACTAAATCTGACTACTATGATATTTATCAACCCGAAAACAGATTACGCCTTCAAAAAAATCTTCGGTTCCTCAGAAAGCAAAGAGATTCTAATCAGCTTTCTCAACGCCTTAATTTATGAAGGCAATTCCACCATCGAAGACTTAGAAATTATTAACCCGAATCTGCCTCCCAAACTAGAAGGCTTAAAAGATAGTTATCTCGATGTGAAAGCCAAACTGATCGATGGCACTTTAGTAATTATTGAAATGCAAGTGCTCAACGTCCAGTCTTTTGGGAAGCGAGTGTTGTACAATGCAGCTAAAACCTATGCTTTTCAATTGGAAGCAGCCCAAGGCTATCGACTGTTGAGACCAGTGATTGCTCTAACAATTACGGATTTTGAAATGTTTCCCGAAAGTGAAGAATTTATTTCAAGATTTGTCTTCAAAGAAGTCAAGAAAAACTTTGTTTATCCCGAAAATAATCTAGATTTAGTGTTTGTAGAGTTGCCGAAGTTTACCAAACAAGAAGAGCAACTTGAAACTTTAGCAGATAAATGGATTTATTTCATGAAAAATGCGAGAAGTCTGACATCGGTTCCAGAAACAATGGATACCATACCAGAAATAAAAGAAGCTTTTAATATTGCGAATCAAGCCAAGTTGAGCCGAGAGGAAGTGGAAGATTTGGACAAAAGAGAACAGTTTATTTATGACCAACAGGGAGCAATTATTAAGTCGCTTAACGAAGGCATAAAACAAGGCATAAAACAAGGCATAGAACAAGGCATAGAACAAGGCATAGAACAAGGAAAGCGAGAAGAAAAGCTGGCGATCGCCCAACAATTACTCTCACAGCTAGATAATGGCGCAATCGCCCAAGTTACTGGGCTTAGCGTTGAGGAAGTGCAAAATTTGCGGGGAGATTCATAGTTTAAAGTAATTGGGCACAGGGAGTCGAGCTAGATTTAGTGATGAAGGATTTTTGATTGTGGATTTTAGCAAAAAATTATTGATTCTGGATCTTGATGAAACTTTAATTTATGCTACCGAAGCATCTCTCCCTCGGCAAGCTGACTTTTTAGTGGAGCCATATTACATTTACAAACGACCGTTTCTTGATGTCTTTTTGAAAAATTGCCTAGACTGGTTTGAGGTTGCAGTCTGGACATCTTCAACGCCGTCTTATGCGAGCGCAATTGTCTCAGCCATCTTTGAAGATCCCCAAAGTTTATCGTTTGTGTGGGCAAGCGATCGCTGCACAATTGCCTACGATCTTGAGTGGTTTGAATATTACAATCGCAAAAATATTAAAAAAGTCAAGCGCAAAGGGTATCGTCTAGAGTCGATCGTTGCAGTGGATGATACGCCTCAAAAGTGGGAGCGCAGCTATGGTAATCTAGTACGAGTAAACCCTTTTGAAGGGGATGAGACTGATGATGAGTTGAAGTATTTGCTGCTTTACTTGGAGCAACTGAGATATGCAGAAAATATCCGCAGTGTTGAGAAAAGGTTATGGCGAAATCGGCTTTCACGCCTAGATGATGAAACCATCAGCCAAACTACAGGGCTGACTGTTGAAGATGTACGGAATTTGCGAGAAAGCGATTCCTAGTTTAAAGTAATGAGGTAGGAAAAATCGATTTTTTATGTCACTGGATTATCCTGAATATGAAAAACTACGCAAGCAAAGTTGGTTCTTGGGATTGCTTTGGCGTATAGGTGACTATGGATACTATCTGGGGCTATTTGGGGTAGTAGGCTCGCCATTAGTCCTGATTTACGACCAACTCACAAGTCAAAAATATCATTTGCACCCTAAAACAGCTTTGTTGCTTGGGTTTCAGTTAGTAGCATTCTTCGCCTGTATCTTTTTGCTCTCGGCACTACTTAAATCTTTTGCATTGAAAAGAGGAGAGGCTTTAAACAATAAACGCTTAAAACGACCTATCGATAGGAAGTAGAGCCGATCGCCCGCACTCAACCCCTCGATCTGGCAGACAGTGGCACTACACTCAACTCTGGGGTAAAATAATCAAATATTATCAACAATCGGCAGAGAGGGGCTTCGGTGGCAGGAAACGAGGCAACTGCGAAAAACAAAAGTCAGAAAACACCAGGAAAAACCCCCTTGGGTTCCAGTCATTACGGCTTGTTAGGGCTGCATCCTTCAGCCTCCGCGATCGAAATTCGGCGATCGTACCGGGAACTGAGCAAACTCTACCATCCCGATACTACCGACTTGCCACCCGCAGTCGCCACCGCCAAATTTCAACAGCTCAATAACGCCTACGCTACCCTCAGCAACCCAGAACGCCGCCTCGCCTACGATCTCAAAATAGGTTATTCTCGCCTGAACGTGATTCAGTCGCCCCCGGGCTTCAACACTCCGGTTTCGGGATCGAGTAAAAAAACTTCTAACTCGGCTTACCTAGATCCCACGGATCGCCCTCTGTCCCCCGGCGAAATATTCGCTCTATTTATCATGGGGGCTACTTTAGTCGGATGCTTGGTACTGGCGATCGCGATCGGCTTAATTCGCGGCAATTAAACCCTCAAATCCCCAATTCCCAAATCCCCGAATCCCCCCATCTAAAATCTAAAATCTAAAATCTAAAATCCTATGACTCTTCCTTCCGCTGACACTCCTTTGTATAGCCATCCACTGCCAGAAATCGAGCAGTGGCTAAAAAGCCGCGGCTGCCAGCAAGATCGGCGAGAACTCCACTGCTGGCAGATCGATCGACCTACCTGGAAAGCAGAACTCTCCCTCGATATCGACCAACTCACTGTCCGCTATATTGACGCCGGAGCCGACGGCCAAGACATTCAGCGAGCCTTCAAATACTCCCTCTCGCGTCACGACATTGAAGATGCCGTTTTCTCAGGCCCCTAATTAGATTTTAGATTTGCGATTTTAGATTTTAGATTGATGAATATACTTCAGAATCAATACCTAATTGCAAACTGAAAAATTAATCTAAAATCCAAAATCCAAAATTCCAAAATCGTTTTTAGATTTTAGATTGATGAATATACTTCAGAATCAATACCTAATTGCAAACTGAAAAATTAATCTAAAATCCAAAATCCAAAATCGTTAGACTTTGCCAAATCGGCGGCTGCGCTGCTGATAATCAGACAAAGCGCGGTGAAATTCCGATCGATCGAAATCCGGCCACAGCGTCTCAGTAATGTAAATTTCCGAATAAGCCATTTGCCACAGCAGAAAATTGCTCAGCCGCATTTCCCCGCTCGTCCGAATCAGCAAATCCGGATCGCAAACATCAGCAGTATACAAATAGCGTTTAAATAAAACCTCATCAATCTCCTCTGGCTGCAACTTGCCCTCTTGTACTTGAGTGGCGATCGCCCGACAAGCCTGTACAATCTCCTGGCGGCCGCCGTAATTCGTCGCCACCCGAAACAAAATCCCCCGATTGTGCTGAGTAGCCGTCACAGAGCGCTCGATTTCCGCCTGCAAAGACTTCGGCAAAGCCTGCAAATTCCCCATAAATTGAATTTGCACGTCCTCGTCCACCATCTCGCGCAATTCTTGCCGCAGCTTGCCCTCAAACAAACTCATCAAAAAATCCACCTCCCCGGCCGGCCGCCCCCAATTCTCCGTCGAAAAAGCATAGGCTGTTAAAGCTGGAATTCCCCAATCTTTGCAGCAGCGCAGCAGATCCTTGAGAGCGCTAGCCCCCCGGCGGTGTCCCGCAATCCGCGGCAACCCCTGATTCTTAGCCCAGCGCCCGTTTCCGTCCATAATCACTGCTATGTGCTTAGGCAGTAGTTCTAGTTTTAGATCCGCAGGCAACTTTTCCAAGCAAATTCCTTGACTCATGGTTTCTCCCGATTACCCGACTAACGGCGCAGTATCCGTTTTAACAGTGTCACTCCCTTCAATCCTATCTGCCGTCCGAGACTGCCGATGGGAATTGGAGTCACCACTCTTTCTCCATCCGACGGAAACAGCTTTGCTTCCAGCAATTCCTTAAGTTTGCTGCTAGTCAAAGGTCGATTTAAAGTTCCCATCTGCGCCAGAGAAATCGAACCCGTTTCCTCCGACACCACGACGCACACGCAAGCTTGCACCCGTTCCGTAATCCCCATCGCTGCCCGGTGGCGGGTTCCCAACTGCCGCGAGGCGCTGCGATCCGACAAAGGCAAAATTACCCCAGCCGACACGATCCGCGAAGCCCGAATCAAAACAGCCCCATCGTGCAGCAAAGTTTGCGGCTGAAAGATAGTTTGCAACAATTCCTTAGAGACTTCCGCATTTAGCTTCACTCCCGGAACTGAAAAATCCCGATCGTCGATCGGAGAATCTGTTTCTACAATTAATAAAGCGCCCGTGCGGTTTTGCGAAAGTTCTTTTACTGCGTCCACAATTTCATCTATTACGCTGTCTGGTTCTGGAGTTGGTCGGCGATCGCGTCCAAACAGTTGTATAATTTCCCCCCGACCCAATTGTTCCAGAAATCGGCGAAACTCCGACTGTAATATTACCGCCATTGCCACAGCAGAACCCGTTACCAAGCTGTTGAGCGCCACGTGCAACAGCCTCAATCCAGCCCAGTTACTCACCGCCGCCGCCAGCATCAAAATAATAAATCCCCGTACCATCCAAAGCGTCCGGCGCTCCCCGACAATGACGAGCACCAAATACGCAAGGGCAAATACCAGTCCAATATCGATCGCCTGAATCAATAAGGACTGAATGAGGCCAAAGTCATAGCCAGATTGTTGATTGTTCATGGTTCATCGAACCTTACCGCCTGTGAACCGCGAACTATGATGCACTCAAACCCGTGAACCATGAACAGTTGTTATTCCAATCGCGTGACTGAACAAGCCAAAAGTAAAAAGTTCAAAAACAATCATCAAGAAATCCCAATGAATCATCTTACTTTTTACTTTTTATGTTTTACTTCTTACTTTTTAGTTCCGAGTCTTTCAGGAAGGCGATCGAACCTCAGCAAATCCTCGTCAGTTTCCCGCTCTACGATCGTGTCAACTTTCCCATCTTTCACCAAAACCGCTGCCGGTCTGGGGACTCGGTTGTAGTTAGAAGCCATGCTGTAATTGTATGCCCCTGTAGCCGTAACGACGAGAATATCTCCCGACTGACACTCTGGCAACTTAGCATCTTTTATCAGAATATCGCCTGATTCGCAGTGTTTGCCAGCAACTGTCACTGTTTCCGTTAACTCAGCAGACATTTTGTTGGCTGCGAGGACTCGATAAACTGATTGGTAGGTAATTGGACGGGGATTGTCCGACATACCGCCATCCACCGATAAATACGTCCGGATTCCTGGAATGACTTTTTTAGCGCCCACCGTATAAGCGGTGACGCAGGCTGAACCCACGAGCGATCTACCCGGTTCGCAAAGCAATTTCGGTAATGGCAACTTCTCATTATTGTTGCAAGCTGCTACCATTGCGTCGCAGACTGTCTTAGCCCAATCATCTATGCTTGGAGGATCGTCGGATTCAGTATAGCGAATACCCAACCCACCGCCAATATTAATTTCTGTCGGCTTCAACCCTTGCCCAATTGCTGCTTTGAAAGCCTTAACGATCACATCTGCTAAATCGTGGTGGGGTTTCACTTCAAAAATCTGAGAGCCAATGTGAGCGTGTAATCCGACGCAGGATAAAGACGGCTGCTTGTTGAGGTAAATGAAAACATCCTTGAGGGAGTTGGGATCGAATCCAAATTTACTGTCGATTTGACCAGTTTTAATGTAGTCGTGAGTGTGACACTCAATTCCAGGCGTAAACCTGACCATAACTCGTATCCGCTCACCAGCTTTGTGACTGACACCCAATTTTGCCAACTCTGCTAGATTCTCTAAATCCCACCAATTATCTGCGATGATCGTGCAGCCACTGGTGACAGCTAGTTTGATTTCCTCGCGGGATTTGTTATTCCCGTGAAAATAGATTTTGTCGGGATTCACGCCAGCTTTTAGTGCTGTCTTAATTTCTCCGGCAGATACTACATCTATACCTAAACCTTCGTCCGCGGCGATCGCGCAAACAGCCAAACAACTCCAAGCCTTAGAAGCATAGATCGCTTGAGATTCGCCCGGATAGTACCGCTTAAAAGCCTCTCGGTACTGGCGGCTGGTCGCCCGCAGCGTTTCTTCGTCTAAGATGTACAGTGGCGAGCCAAATTTCTCTACCAAGTCTGTTACGTCGCAGCCTCCTATTTCCAAATGATTCTTACTGTTGACGCTGGCTGTCAGCGGTAAAAGCTCTTGATTGGGCGATCGACTTTCCCTGGGTTCTTGAGACTTAGACAGATACTGAAGTCCAGATTCCACTTTTTCGATAGATTGAGTTAATACCATCGCGCAATAACTATCCTTACTGTGTTCTCCAGTGTACAATTGACGGCAAGCAATTGGGTCATCAGCGCCCAGATTGATGCTTTTGAGTAATTATTAAATCTAAAATCCCCTGTGCCTTTTCTCGGAATCAAACATCTCGCCGCCGAACACCTCAACAGTGCAGTAGAGCTCGATCGCCTCTGTTTTGGCGGACTTTGGACGATCGAAGGCTACAGGCGCGAGTTAGATAGTCCTAATAGCGATTTACTGGGTTTGTGGGCATCCGCAACCGGGGACTGCCGATCGGCAAAATTGGACAGCGAACTTGAGTCTGTTGATATTTTCACCTCCCAAAACCCGGTGAGTACGGGGGGAGAACCCCTAAAAATGCCCCAAATTCTCATCGGTTTGGGTTGTCTGTGGGCAATTTTAGAAGAAGCTCACATTACCATTTTGGCGATCGATCCGCGCTTTCAAGGTCAGGGTTTGGGACAAGCTCTGCTTTGGGCTTTGCTAAAATCGGCAAACCGCAGACAGTTAGAAAGGGCAACTTTAGAAGTGCGAGCCTCTAATTTAGTCGCACTGTCTCTGTACCACAAATTTGGCTTTAAGGAAGCAGGACGGCGAAAGCGATACTACGCAGACACAGGAGAAGATGCTGCTATCCTGTGGCGCAGCGACATTGAAAAACCCGAATTTCAGCAATATTTGGCGAATCAAAAACTGAAAATTTGCGATCGGCTCCAGCAGAAAAACTGGCAGGGGTCGATCGATAGTTTTCAATTGTGAGCGAACATCTAGTGTATCCGATGAGCGCTCAATTCAAAATAAGTGATTGAACGCTCAAAAGATGATCTGTTGCTGTGATATAGCCTTTCTCACATTGATTCGCGGACGAATCTTGACCTGAAAAGGTTGGTTTTGTAAGGGTTGTAGCATAACTCAGCATACCTCATCTTTCGCTTGAAAGGCTATAGTTTCAGTTCAATTGTCATCTTCATCTCCCAAAAGACAGCAAGCTAACAGCATTACTCTTGCATACCTGCATACAGTAGTCGTACAAATAAGCGGACACCATCATCATTCTTCAAAGTTGCATATGATGGAGCTTCGCTGTTACCGATCGCACGCAAATCTGACAGCAATTCTGGATGGAACTGGCAAGTAAAAGAACGTCGAATTTTTTTGGTTTCAAAGTCTTTGTAGTTAATGCACGTAGCCGAACATTCTGTAACTATTTCGCCATTAGCTGCTGTCGAACAAAGAATTTCCACAGAATCAGGCAGTTGTATCAGCCATGACAGAGGACTTCCAGCTATCAAATGCCGATAAGGAATAAGGGCGTCATGAATACTTCGGTAAGCCCAGTTAGCAAACAGTACAGCTTCTTCGTTGACTTCATCTGAGTGAAACATCGAAATTGATACTTCATGCTCGTATTGAATCGTCGTGTCAATGACACCTTCATGTGCATCTGCTGTTACAGAGTGGGCATGGATGAGTTCCCAAGGAATATCTAAGGCATCGCCGTCTGGAGACTGATAGGGCAACAACACGCGATCGCCAACTTCCTTGGATTCATTGCGCGTCACCGCAAAATGCCGATCGTTCCAGCCCTGGGCAACAACCCGCCCATCACGTTTTTTAACTTGAAGAGTCTTACCCATTGCTTCGATGCGCCCTGCAACCTCTTGCAACGATCTCAGAGCAATGCCGGAGCGATCGCCATCCAAAGATGTCATCCCCAGGACTTCTTTGACTGCACGACGAATCAGTCCTATGTTACCTTCAGCAGCCAGTTGGTGGCCTACACAGATGAATATTGCCGGGGCACTCGTGGGCGATCGCGAAATCAGCAATTTTTCCACTAATGCAAACATATCCTCTCGTGGACAGGCTGGACTTGTCCAAGTCGATTCATCGTATGTCGATGGATCGCCTCCTTCTACTACTACGGCATAACCGCAGCTAATTGCCGGAACAATTATTTCTGGATCGATGATTCCCGTTGACCAAACTGGCAATAATACTGAGTCGATGTCGGCAACTTTTTGAGCAATGTAGGCAACGTTTTTGGAAGCCCGAACATCTTCTCCGAGAGTGTTAACACCTACGTGTTCCCAGGGTTCGATAATGGTTATACAGTTGCGTAACAAATTAGGATTTTTGAGCAGAAACTCCACATCTTCCCGTGAATTTATGACTTTTTCTAGAGGCTGGGCGTGTCCCCATTCAAAAATACCATCTTCAGCAAATAGTTCTTTTTCTCCCGGTGGATTTAGAGAATTTCTATCTGCCAAGAAATACCCTAACAAAATATGTGCTGATTCAAAATCTAACCTACCTTCATGCAAGTAGCCCGGAGTTAATCGCCAGTCGGCTGTGGTGGTTTGATTTTTGCTCAATTTGACAGATTCAACCATGTTGATTTTACCTCTGGTATTGGTTCATTAAACTGAAAATACATCGTCCATAATACCAATTTTACATGAAGTTGCATAAAATGAAGATACAATATTAAAAGGCATCCGATCTGATGGCACGTCAACTAATTTTGGCGATCGCCAAAAATACAGGCTCTATATTTCGACGTTTCATAGATCAATAGTCCGGACAGTTTTCAATCACCAACGGTATAATGCGGTTTATGGGTTCCGGGCTGTATGAAATATTAACGGTAGAATGAGGCTTTGGATCGCTGCTCAAAAAACTGTCCGGAGTATTGATAGATCGTCGGAGCGATTGATAGAATCAGATCTAGTTGCTTTTTCGCCCCTGCAACCCCCGCCCAGTATACCCGATGCTCGCCCAACTGACAATATAACCGAAGCCCGAAATGGAACTATTTCAGGAGAGGGGCTTGTGACCTTAGAAATTAACGAATCTCCTCCTACTCCCGTACCGGAGAACTCCTCCCCCTTCGCCTCATTTTTGGCCTTTTTGGGATTGGGAGCAGTCCACTTGTGGAGAAAGTCGAGAAAGGGAAACAAATAATAACCTTTGCCAACCTAACTTTAAGCGGGGCGTAAATAGAATTACTTAGACTTTTAAAATATTGAGTTATTTGGGCAAAGAAATCTAGTAAATTTACGGGTTTACAAGACCGCGAGCAAGCTTTAATTTGTATCTCAAGATGTTGTTTTCGTTAATTGCTGCTACAAACGAAAAAAAACTCACTGTTGCGGGAGAAGCCTTTCAAATCAGGAATATCTTAATGAACATAAAATATGGACTGACCGCTATCCTGGAACATATTAGACCTGTTGAAAAAAAAATCACGAGTTACAATTAAAGGTTTTGAGTGTTAGACCCCAGAGCTAACTCATAATTTTAAAGTGCCGATCTAACCAGCAATCTGCTCCACTTAAGCCAAACCCTTCATTATAGCATAAAATTATTTTGCAATAGGTCTAATATTAAATAAAACTGCATGGCAGGTGTGACGGAGGAGTCTCCCACGCCTGCCATACTGTTTGTGACAAGTATAACCGACCGATGACCGATGGTTAAATTATGCTTGTTCTAGCCTATGTGTGCCAATGTGCGATCGGGTGGTTTTCTTTTAGGTCGATCGGGTGATGCGGTACTGGTACAATTGGTGGTAGCGCTTTAAGTAGCTATTATCTCTATGAAATAAAATTTTACTAGGCGATCGGGCTAATCAGCATAACACAATTCTCGCATCCGAGTTGCTGACAGCGGCAGTCCCAATTCTACCAGCGTTTCCAAATACTCATCCGGCGTTTTTGGCGGATTCTTGAGCCTGATTCTTTGCTTTTCTGCCGCTTTGCATACTGTTTGCCAGTTGAGGTCAAGCAAGTGTAAAATAAAATCATCTCGATGCTGCGCTAAAATATCGTAAGGTGCAAGAACTTCTTCAGAAAAATCTCGGAGATTGAAAGTAATAATAAACTTAGAACGAGAGTGAATTGCCACAGCCAGGACATGGCGATCGCCCGGATCGGGAAGTTCTAATTCTGGTATAATTCTCTCATAGTCTTGTACCAAGCAATTTTCAACATTTGCATTCATCAAGTTTTTGGTTCGGGAAACTTGTTCAAATTTTAGATCGGGACGGTTTATAAGTACATTTCTCATCCACTCCTCGTGAATTTCTTCAGTCCAACGTGCCTCAATTATGTCGGTAGTTGCCAACTCTACAAACAAATCACGAAGAGATGCCGAATACAAAACATTGGCATCGTAAATAACAGTTAAAGTTGCCATGTTTTAATGGTACAAACCGAGTGCTTCTGATTCAGCTACAAGCATATCCATAATTTTACTGCTTTCTTCGTAACTTTGTTTTTTATAGTCCATTAAATCTTCGTAACGTATCCGGCGACTGTTCCTGACTGTCTTGTAAGGGATTTTTCCAGCATCCAGCAACTCCCGCATATATTTATCGGAAACTCCCAGAATGTCGGCTGCTTGATAAATATGAAGTTCTTTAGTAAGTGAAATCAGCTTAACAGTATTGCCGCTGCTTGTTTGTTGCAAAATTGCCAATAACAGCGGCAACGCGGCGGCCGGTATGTCAATTGTTTTTCCCTCTTTTTCGTTTAAGATCAATTTGAGAGATTCGCCAGACGGATGATTTTCTAAGTGCGATTCTAAGGCGCGGCTGCTGGTTTTGGCAACCGCTGCTTCTTCGGCTGTTGGTAAAACAGGTGCTGACTCTGGATCTCCGGTGAATGTCATGTTAATTTAGGGGTGAGGATAACAGGCAATCAACTATGATTGTAGCAATTTGAGAATGCGATCGCCAAAATCGAGCAAGGAGGTCAACCTGTGGCATACAGCGATTTTACAACTTTAGCGAAAGTTAGAGAATCTTTTAATTTAACCGTAGAAGAACCTTTAGATTTGTTTGGCGATATCCCGGAGGTACAGCCAAGTTCCTATTTGCAAACTACTTTAACTGAAAACCTGTCCTTAGCTACGGCAATTAATACTGAAAAGGCTCGCGCTGAGTTAATTATTGCCCCAATATTATTGGAAGTCAGGCGGCAATTTAATTTTCAAGTTGGTTTTTTCTCTGGTTCAGAATTCAATGTAGATGTAGAAGCAGGTTTGAACGGTTATTGCGATTATATTCTCACTGCATCAAAGGATTCCTATGAAATTCGCGCCCCTGTCATTACTCTCACAGAGGCTAAGAATGAAAGTATTAAATCTGGCTTGGGCCAGTGTATTGCAGAAATGGTAGCCGCCCAATTATTTAATCAGCGCAGCGGAGAGCAAATTGCCAGTATTTATGGGGCTGTGACTACAGGTACTGATTGGAAGTTTCTTAAATTGAATGGCAGTACAATTTATATTGACAAGCGAGACTTTTTTATTAATGAAATTAGTCGGATATTGGGGATTTTGACGATGCCATTTCAAGGGTTTTATTCTATGAATCGCACTTGATGCAGCCAGCAAAATAACCGATACCAGGATTGGGACACAACAATATTGTGTCCCTACGGCAAAATTAATTAATCACCTCACGCGATTAATTTCGACAGCACATTAGACAACTTAGCGCCGAGATTCTCCACAGACTCCTGCTGTTTGGGATCTTTCATTGTACCGTCAGCATTAAATGCTTGAAAAGCTTGGGGAATGGCTTTCTGATCCGGGAGTACCAACACGTTAATATTACCCAGGATCGATCGCAAATGCACCAATCCCCGCATACCGCCAAATCCGCCAGGCGAAGCGCTCATAATTACCGCAACTTTGTCAGTAAATGCCACCAATCCCGGTTCGCCCGGGGCTGGGCGCGATACCCAGTCGATCGCATTTTTCAACACAGCCGTAATCGAACTGTTATACTCGGGGGAAGCTATCAAAAACCCATCGTGCGCTACCATCAATTCCTTCAACTTCCGGGCATTTTCTGGCATTCCTTCCTTTGCTTCCAAATCTTCATCAAATAGTGGCATCGGCAAATCCCGCAAATCTACATAAGTAACTTCTGCGCCCGCCGCCCTAGCCCCAGCAGCCGCAACTTTTACCAGCAGTTTGTTGTAGGACGCTTCCCGGGTACTTCCGGCAAATGCAAGTATTTTTGGTGTGTTTGTCATTGACTTTTCCCGATTATTGCTTGCGAGTAAAATTGTACTATTCCAAGTGCTTCCAAACAAAGTCAGCCATGGGTTTGCTTGCAGACAAAGGACTATCTGTAGCTGAAGCGAATAAAACCGATCGCATTTTTACCTTCCCGACTCCCAAACGCCTCTCGACGCGGCTGGGAATTCCGTAACCGAACATAATATGTCCTTTCCCCGCCAACACCACAACTTGATAATCCGGGTTAGCTTTGACAAATTCAGCGATTTTTTGGGCCATAGTTTCATCCCACAAAACTTGAGCTTGCAAAAATCTTTCAAAGGCCGTACTATTTCCCTGTGCTGCCTTTTGGTGCTCTTGGAAAACTTCGAGCAGCATTTGTCGGTATTCGGCGTTGTCGGTGCGAATTTCGGAAATTGGCGGAATATATTTTTTGTCCTCTGCTGTGAGGCTTTCTAAGCCTTGAGAGGCAACTTTTCTCGTTACTTCCGATGGTGTATTTAAGGCGAGGACTGGCAATTTGTTTTCTTTGGCAAACCGCAAAAATGGGGCGTAATATTCCCAGGGAAATCGCCATCTGCGATCGTACTCTGTTTGCTCGACTAATTGCTCTTCTGTCAGTTTACCAGCTAAGTAGTTGTCGATCGCACTTTGGAACGGACGCTGAAACATCTCCATCGCGATCGCAATTTTACGATTTTGCCGCTGCATTTCTCGGATAATCTTTAGTTGAGCTTGGTGGTCTGCCGTGCTATCGTGGGTTTCTCCTAGATACACGACTTTCGCCTTTAGTAATTCTTGCAGAATCTGTTGGTTAGTATAAGTCTGCTGCGGTTGAGAATTCGCAATCGGTTCCGCTGTTACGATACTGCTACACAGCAGGAAAATGCTCAGCGATAAGGCGCACAGTTTGATGAGTTTGGTTTTTTTCATAAAATTATTATCGGTGTTTCTCGCAGCAGCAGCCACTGCCGAACTCTACTATTTTTACTGAGCATCCAGAAAGCTCGCTCCTTAATTTAACTTCATAATTCATCGCCAATATCTCTACCATAGAGGATTGTCTTCCTTCTTCCGTCTTCCCTCTTCCCTCTGCCAAACTCTAATATTTTTACTGAGCATCCAGAAAGCTCGCTCCTTAATTTAACTTAATCATTCATCGCCAATATCTCTACCAATAGAGGATTGTCTTCCTTCTTCCCGACATCCGTTACATCCGTTACAAAATCCGTTGCCGAACTTCCTTCTTCCCACCTTTGTAAAGTTTAGTTGCAGGTACTTGCGCTTCCAAAAGAAGGTGGTACATTAATAATATGAAGCAAACAAAAAGCTTCTCTGACAGATACCAATTCTAGATACCGCAGCGAAATTCAAAATACAATTTAAGGAGTAAAAACGCTGTTTAATCTCACATCTGTCCCATCAAAAATCAATAGCAGCACCCACCAACAAAACTGATACTTCCCCAACTAATAAGAGGGGAGCAATGCAAGTGAATCTGAAGATTTATTGCAACTCCGCATCGAAGTTGAAAAAAGAGGAAATCACTCGGTACATATGGCTGGGTGCTGTTGTTGTTAACAGTAATTTATGGCTGTTGACGGTGTTTTGGGAGGTGGAGACAAAGCTTCTAGACAGTCATTACCAGGCACAGCCTGGTAACTATAAACAGTAAAATCACTGAAAAAAAAATTACTGAAAAATTGTCTCGTCTTCCTTTCGCCACGCCGGATCGACGATACAAATAAATATTAGCGGTTCTGTTCCGCAGTTGTAAATAAACTGCTTGGCATTTGGCGGAATGTAAACTGCATCTGAGACTTGCACTAATTGAACCTCATCGTCGATGTGCATCTCCCCAACGCCACTAATGATGTAGTAAACTTCAGAAGTGGTCAGGGAGTGCAGCGCGGAAGTTTCTCCCGGTGGCAAGGTGGCGTGGGCTAAACTGTAACGCAACTCGACAGCTTGTTTGTCTGGATGCAGCAATTCTCGCAGTTGAGTACCGTCACCCGCTATAAACTCGTCGCAGCCGTTTAGCTTTTGAACTATCATTCTTTATACACTCCTGAAAATCTCTCGATCGCAACTTAAGTTTAAGTTTAATCGAAACAGCGAGAGATGTTAAGAAATATGTCAAGCCTCGGCCGGATTTTTTAACCGTAAGTTCCCGAATGCGATCGATAATCACAACAGTCGATCGCATCTTCAGATAGAGCTATTCTAGGTTGAACGGGACACTTGAGGTGGTAGTCGCCAGTGAAAAACACGCAGTTAGCACAAGGAATTTGGTGCATCCGCTGAGCTCTGTGCATTGAGTCGCCGACAGCACGCGCGATACTAGAGCACAGCAACAAAACTAAACCCCAGGCACAGACAAAACACACGGGAACTAAAACAGGCTGTATTGTCTTCAGCAAAAAGTAAAGCATAGCAACAAAATTTAGCGGTAGGAACAAAGTCGCATATAGATTACAGTAGTGGAATTGCTCGGCGATCGACCAAAAAGTTTAAAATCATTTACAGTGCGATCGAGAAACCGGGCAATTATGGGATGATAGAGAACCGTCGTTAAATAAAATTAGAGGAAACCAGTTATGTCACTGCGATTAGGCGATACAGTTCCCAACTTTACCCAAGCCTCGTCTGAAGGCGAAATCAATTTCTACGACTGGGCCGGCGATAGCTGGGTCGTGTTGTTTTCCCACCCGAAGGACTATACTCCAGTCTGTACCACCGAACTCGGCGCAGTCGCCCGTCTCAAATCTGAATTTGATAAGCGGGGCGTGAAAACCATCGCCCTGAGTGTGGATGATGTGGATTCTCACATGGGCTGGATTAAAGATATTGAGGAAACTCAAAAAGTTACTCTCAACTATCCAATTTTAGCAGATGGCGATCGTAAAGTCTCCGACATTTACGACATGATTCATCCTAACTCGCTGAACAACTTAACAATTCGCACAGTATTCGTGATTGACCCGGAGAAGAAATTGCGTTTGAGCATTACTTATCCAGCTAGCACCGGTCGGAATTTTGGCGAAATTTTGCGGGTAATTGATTCTCTGCAACTTACTGACAAATACAGCGTTGCGACTCCAGTTGACTGGAAAGACGGCGACGATTGCGTCATCGTACCTTCGATTACCGACCCGAAAGAGTTGGCAGAGAAATTTCCTAAAGGCTACACGCCAGTTAAGCCTTATTTGCGGATGACTCCTCAACCGAATAAATAAGTTAAATTTACCGACTGGTTCGTAGTGAGGACTTTAGTCCTTCCAGGTTCGTAGTGAGGACTTTAGTCCTTCCAGGTTCGTAGTGAGGACTTTAGTCCTTCCAGGTTCGTAGTGAGGACTTTAGTCCTTCCAGGTTCGTAGTGAGGACTTTAGTCCTTCCAGGTTCGTAGTG
>NZ_JAHREU010000071.1:0-18786 GCF_020883145.1 Microcoleus sp. CAWBG27 | reverse complement strand
AGGACTTTAGTCCTTCCAGATTTTTGAGGGTTGAAGTCCTCACTACCAACCAATAAGTTTTGCTATCTTGTCAGAACAATTTAGATTTGAGGAAATGCCAAATGCTGTCATCTCCGATCGTATTGCGAATGCTACCAGAATTGCAAATGACAGAGGACGAGTTTTTCGACTTCTGTCAAATCAATCGCAATTTGCAAATTGAACGCAACCAGCGAGGAGAAATACTATTGTTGACTCTTGTTGGCGGAATCAGCAGCAACCGCAATGCTATTTTAACTGGAGAACTGGGCATTTGGACAGAGGAAGACGGAACTGGCGTTGGCTTTGCTTCTTGTACGGGATTTACTTTATCGATCGGCTCCGTGCGATCGCCTGACGCTTCCTGGATTAAACTAGAAAGGTGGAATGCTTTATCAAAAGGACAGCAAGAAAAATTTGCCCCAATTTGCCCTGACTTTGTAGTTGAACTCAGACCAGATTTTGAGGACTTAGAGCCACTACAAGAAAAGATGCAAGAATATATGAGAGAACCAGGAGTGCGGCTGGGCTGGCTGATCGATCGCAAAAATCGCAGAGTTTACATTTACCGTCCGGGTTTGACCGAGGAATGCTTGGAGAATCCGGTGACAGTCAGTGGCGACCCAGTTTTGCCGGGATTTGTGCTAAATATGAGCAAAATTTGGTAAACTGCTAGCACGAAATATCAAAGTTATTGTCAGAATTATATAGTATAGAAACAATCAAAAAATATGGATATCAAAAACGGCTTTGTAGGCACTATCGGCAATACTCCCCTCATCCGCTTAAACAGCTTCAGCGATGAAACCGGCTGCGAAATTCTCGGCAAAGCAGAGTTTCTCAATCCCGGCGGTTCCGTCAAAGACCGGGCTGCTTTGTACATCATCAAAGACGCTGAAGAAAAAGGCTTGCTGAAACCGGGGGGAACTGTTGTTGAAGGCACTGCCGGCAATACTGGCATCGGTTTAGCACACATTTGCAACGCTAAAGGTTACAAGTGTTTGATTGTGATTCCTGATACCCAATCACAAGAAAAAATTGATGCTTTGAAAACCTTGGGCGCCGAAGTTCGGACTGTTCCTGCTGTTCCTTACAAAGACCCGAATAATTATGTCAAAATGTCGGGAAGATTGGCTGCGGAAATGGAGAATGCGGTCTGGGCAAATCAGTTTGACAATTTAGCCAATCGCCAAGCTCATTTTGAGACAACTGGCCCGGAAATCTGGGAACAAACCGATGGGAAAGTTGATGCCTGGGTGGCTGCAACGGGTACGGGTGGAACTTTCGCGGGTGTATCAATGTTTTTGAAATCCAAAAATTCCGCGATTAAAAGTGTCTTGGCAGACCCGATGGGCAGCGGGCTTTACAGTTATTTCAAAACTGGGGAAATTAAGACTGAAGGTAGTTCGATTACTGAGGGAATTGGTACCAGCCGCGTTACTGCAAATATGGAGAATGCCCCGGTAGATGATGCTATCCAAATTGATGATACTGAAGCTGTCCGCGTGGTTTACCAATTGCTGAGGAAAGAAGGCTTATTTATGGGCGGTTCTGTTGGGATTAATGTGGGGGCTGCTGTGGCTTTGGCGAAGCAAATGGGGCCGGGACATAGGATTGTGACGGTACTTTGCGACGGTGGAGCTCGGTATCAGTCGCGTTTGTTCGATCGCCAATGGTTGGCATCAAAAGGTTTATCATCAGATGAGTAGGCACGTTGCACACGTGTATCGAGATTGGTCTGGCGCAGTCCAAAAATCCCGAAAACGCTTGTAGCGCAGATAAGATTGTCAAACTCACCAATCATTGGGAAATTATCTGCGTCTATCAGTGTTTGTTTCAAAAGTATCTGCGGTTAGCGGATTCATCCCAGATTTATGTAGCTCGATCGCCAATGGTTGGCATCAAAAGGTTTATCATCAGATTAATATCGGGTGCCTGTGGTGTACCTGAATAATCCCCCACGTGCGCCTTGCTCACTTTATAATTAGAGTATATATGGCCACACCTATTTCCATGATAAAAAAATAGCATATATTCAGCCGAGTGTCAAGTAAAAAAACATGAAAATCAAAGAATCTTCGAGGCAAGTTCTTGTTTGCCAAAACCGCACTTGTCGCAAGCAAAGTACAGCAAAGGTACTGGCAGCTTTTAAACAATTGTCACCTTCTGAAGTTGAAGTTGTTGCTAGCGGTTGTTTGGGACAGTGCGGTAACGGGCCGATGGTGTTGGTACTACCAGAAGAGGTTTG
Organism: Microcoleus sp. CAWBG27; assembly: GCF_020883145.1. Lineage (NCBI taxonomy): Bacteria > Bacillati > Cyanobacteriota > Cyanophyceae > Oscillatoriales > Microcoleaceae > Microcoleus > Microcoleus sp. CAWBG27. The sequence continues at coordinate 16,520 of NZ_JAHREU010000071.1, read as the reverse complement.
GTATAGCGGTATTTCTGCTGAAGAAGTTGCGGCAATAACTGAGCAACATTTGCGGGGAGGAAAGCCAGTAGAGGCGATGCTTTACCGCAAATTTCATGTGAAGTGCTAAATAGCCGATCGCCTGTATTCCACTAATTAATTATATTGCAATACGGTTTACTTAACACTTTTTATGCCCCGGAGATCCCCCTCGCATCCCCCTGGTTGTAGGGGGACTTAAGAGCTTTCTTGTCCCCCCCCTTTTTAAGGGCTACGGTGTACACACAACTCCTAGAAACCTGGCTATGTCTGACACAACCTGACGTAGGCAAGGTTTTGAGAGTAGCGAACTTTTGATCGAGAGTTTTAGCTTATTGATAATGGTTGACGGGAAATCAAGGATTAAAAAAATAAATTTCCGTTTTTTTCCGTCATCTGATTTCCAACTCGACTTGTGTGTACACCGTAGCTTTTTAAGGGGGGGTTAGGGGGGATCTGCCTTAAGTAAACCGTATTGGACTATAAGATTAGTACAAGTTCGCTCAAATAAATCCTGGCGTTCTTATCTAACAAGTGTCCGAAAACCTAAAATATTACCCCCCTATGTAGTGGCAGATTTGTATCAAAGACGCTGGCGAATTGAAGAGATTTTTTGTACAGTAAAGAGAGTTTTAAATTTAAGTTATTTATGGACAGGTTCGCTCAACGGAATCCAGATCCAAATCTGGGCTAGTTGGCTATTTTATGCGGTTTTGATAGACTTAGGGGATGCCGTTGACCTCTCAACGTACCTTCTACAGTTGCTTCTAAAACAAAACCCGTTTTATTGGCTCTACAACCCCTATTCATTTTGTTCGCTCCTGAATATAATCTGATTAAGCCGATCGCACTTTTAGCACTCCCCGGTCAAAAACCCGCTTGTCAGTACCGATCGCACTGACAAACATCCGGTCTTCATAGACATCAAACGTCGCAAAACTCAGGCGGCTAGCAGAAAACTCCGTCCACTCAGAACGCCCCACCGGACGAGTGCCTCCGCCAGCACCGCAAATTAAATAAGTCGTACCGTCAATCGAACGGGTGCGTTCGTAACTGTGTTCGTGTCCGTTGATATAAAGCTGCACGCCGTATTTTTTAAACAAAGGCGTCAAAGTCTTAATAAAAGGTTGATTCAATCCATACACGCCAGAGGAATAAATCTGGTGGTGGCCGAACACAACTTTCCACGGTGCAGTGCTTTGACTCAACTCTTTCTCCAGCCAAGCAAGCTGATTTTTCCAATCCGCATTATCATTAGTATCTAACGCAAAAAACTGTACCGGATCGCGCCGAAAAGTATAGTAGCGACCTTGCATATTAAAACCCGGATATTTAACTTGCGGGTCGCCGTTAGCAGTGCGAATGTCGTGATTTCCCAAACAAGCATAAAATTTTACGCCTTGCTGCAATAACGGCTGATAAGGCTTCTCAAAAACAGCATTAATTTTTTCAATTTCGCCGTTATTGTAGATATTGTCGCCGGCGAGAACAGCCAGATTAAAAGGATTTTCCCGGTGATATTGCGCCATCGCCTCAGCCACAGCATACTGACCTTCAGCGCCGGTGCCGGTGTCGGCCAGCGAAATAAAGCGTAAAATAGGCGGTGAGGCCGGCAATGGGACGATCGCCCTTTGGGCCTCAAGGTTAGAAGGCACAGCAGCATTGGCGTCTTTACCCCAGGAAGTCCGAAGCTGAAGCATTTTCGAGACTCCTGCCCAACCTAGGGCGCCCAGACTGCCTAAAATTAGAAAGTGACGGCGTTTGATGCTCATGAGAAATTTGGGTAGAACTAATTAAATGATAAATTAGGGATGAGATGGCTCACCTAAAATTTATCCTGTTTAGATATATTTGTAACGCTCCAAGGCAGAGAAAATGTCAGAAGAACCACTAAATCAACCAACTCCAGAACCGTCTGAATCTCCGACACCGGAGGTAGACTCGCCAGCAAAGTCGGCGGCGACTCCCAGTACAGCTAAAAATGCGAGCAGCGCTGTTCCCACAAATGAGAAAATCGCGGAAGTTAACAGCGTACCCCCGCAAAAAGCTGCGGTAAAATTCGATAAAAAGCCTGTCTCTAAACCTGCGGGCGGTAGTTTTTTAGCAAAAGTCGGTGTACTGTGGCAAAGTATTGTGCGCTTAGTGCGATCGCTCCTACCTGCATCTGCGAACGCCAAGCTGTCCGATCCAATTTTAAACGCCTCCTTAGCTGCAATTCTGATCGTTGCGATCGGTTTAACTGTAAACAGTTTTTCGGCAAAACCGCCCCAGAAAGTAGCAAAAGCGCCTATCCCAGCAGCACAGCTATCCCCCACCTTTGACGATTTTGTGGCGCCGCCAACAGCGAAATCCCCAGAGGCGATCGCAAATTCTGAGCCTACACCCGCTAAATTTAAAAGCAAGTTGCCCGATTTAGCGGCGCCCAAAAAACCAGAACCTGTAGAAATTATTCCGCCACCGCTGACGCCGGAACAGTCTCTGATTGCTGCGATTCAAACTCAAGTTGCTGAGATTACAAATCGCCTGGGCGGCGGTTTAGTTAAGTCTGTTGATGCTGATTTCTCGATCGGTCTTTTGACTGTCCAAGTCGCTGAAGATTGGTACAAACTCAGCGATGTAGAGCAAAATCAGCTCGCCCGTCAAATGTGGAAAGAAGCTAACTCGCTGGATTTTAGCAAGTTACAAATTGCAAATTTGGAAGGGAAGTTAATAGCTAGAAGTCCGGTTGTTGGTTCGGAGATGATTATTCTAGAAAGAGGCATTAATAAAGTTTAAATCCTCTATATCTGCAAACGGTCTGATAAGTCGGAAAGTCCAGGAGCCACGATATATAGCCTTTCTCAGATAGGTGAGGTACGTTGTTGGGCTTCAGCCCTCTCTCATTTGATGAGGACTGAAGTCCGAACGATCGAACCTTAAAAAGCTGATTTAGCAGAGATTAAATTAATTAACTTTGAGGGAAATTGAACAATGACAATTTTAACTCAAGTCGAACAAGTAGAAATTCAATATCCGAGCAGTGACGGAGAGCCGATGGCCGAAAGCGACATCACGCGCGATTACATGACTTATGCTGTAGAAGCTGCAAACCTTTACTTTCAAGGGCGTTCTGATGTTTACGTGTCAGCGAATTCTTTCATTTAGAAATAGCAATTAAATCACTTAAGCAATTTGCTTGTTATTTTCGCTCTACCTGGTGACGCAGATAGGCGACACTCTGCCTCCTTTGACGAACCAGCTTATAGGACAGAGGACTGTAGGAGCTGTTTAAATTATTAAATTTTCGTTCCTTATTATGAAGAAAGGAACAACATTGTTCCGTAATTTCAAGGCAGTAAATTTGAGTAGGCTTGAAATGAAATCCTAGAACAATTTAAGTATGATTACTGAGTAACTTACATTACTTTCATAAAGAATCTGTAAACTTTTAACAATTGAATCACAATTTATCAGTAAAACAAACTAACAAGCGCAGCAAGTTTCACATATGGGCTGGTATTAAGTTGTTGCCGACACTGCCAGTTTTTCAGTACCAGACTGAAAATCTCAGTAATTTCCGTGATTGACTGGGTTCCGAAAATACGGGAACATTATTTTCAATAAAATTTTGGAAAATAAATAACAATAAAGCACTAAAAACTCGCTCAAATCGGAATCCACACATTCCTCTTGAACGAAGTCTGAAGCGCATCAATTAGTTAGTTTGAAACTACCAAAATTCAACAGCTCACTCGCATCTACGCAAATCAAACATGAAACCTTTTCAAGCTTCACCTTTTAACACTCAAGATCCGTTTCAGAATTTGCTCGCCTCAGAATTTGAGATTGATACCAAAAACTTACTCAATAATCGATCGCTCGCCAACACCATCCCAGAACAAACACTCGCTTTACTTCCAGCCAATGAGAACAATAGCGCTGAAGACATCGCCAGTTGTTCTAACTCCCTTAGTTTGACTCAGAGCTTCCCCAACACAGATTTTACCCCCCCCGAAAAAAATAGCGCACTGGATGCTCTGACTGGAGAATTTATAGGCGAAAGGGATCTCGACTACTCAGACAAAGATATTTTAATCGGCGAAAGACGCGCATCCCTACTCGCACCAACAGCTTCAAATCCTAAAAAACCTCCCATCATCCAAAACGCCGAACTTAAGTTTACAGACAGCAACAATCAACCTTTTCCCAACAATCAACCCGTTCTCTTCATCACGGCTACCAATGTATTAGTTGACAATTTTGGCGACCCCGCAGGCAGTCGATTCAGCGACTTAACCGTAAAATTTTTAGTCGGTAAACAGTCTTACGAAGCAACAGTTTTGACAGACAAAAGTCGCAAATTGGCAAACAATCAATTTGAAATCGCAGTTCAAGTTCCCAACACCGTACCGTTAGGTGAATCCCGCATCGTCATCAGCCGCAAGCAAAACGAAAAAGTCAGCCCGAAGCCTTCAGAAGCAGCAAAAGAAGTTAAATACGATAGCAGTCCTTACCGAATAGAAAACAATACAGCATACATCTTTGCCGCGCAGTGGACAGCAGATAAAGTTGCAATTATTAACGGTGCAAATCCCAAATCAGTCGTCGCAGCTACTAATAGCAGCGACTTGTCGGTTGCCAGCGTTTCTGTAGGCACGGATGATATACTCGATCGCCCGCGAGAACTAACTGTAACCAGTGACGGCAGCCGCGCTTACGTAGTAATGGATCGTTCTGGGCGCGTTGCTGTAGTCGATCCGATGACGCGGCAACAGATAGATACTCAGCCGAATACCGCTGGTATCAATCCGATAAATTTGCCCAGCGGTGCAGAAGGTCGATCGATAGTCATAGACCCCCGCGACGAATACGCCTACATCGCTGACGGCAAAGCTGGCGGCAATTCCATCTACGTTCTCGATATCAACCCGTTCTCATCCAAATATCACCAAGTTACCCAAACTATTACAGTTGGTGCAGCGCCTAGCGGTTTGCGACAGATGGCAATTAGCAGCGACGGCAAAAAGCTATTTGTTACCGCGCCCAATGGGATAAACAGCAAGATTTACGCCGTTAACATCGACCCCAAAGACCGACCCAGCGACCCCAGTCAGAACCCTAAAAAGTGGAATCAATTAATCGCAAATATAACAGCCGATGAAGGATTAGAAGGATTAGCTGCTACGGTCAATCCGTTGAAAATGACATTTACAAACAGCGGCAAAGATAGCAAAGGATTTGGGGTACTGGATATTACCAATAACGACCCCGTAAGTTTTGCTGCTACTACTCGCTATGCAAGTTTAGGGCTGGGTTCAACTTTTGATTACTTCGATGTGAATGAGGGAGTTTCGGTAACAGTTTTACCGGATGCTAGTTATGCGTTTGTTGTGGGTCGGAATGCGGATACAAAATTTTTCGGTCAGGAAATACCCAGCATAGATGGAGACCCGCGGGCCGGGAGCAATATCGGCATTATCAAAGACCCACTGACGAATCCGCAATTAGTAGCAGCAACTCGACCAATCCCCAACGGGTTTGCTACTGATTTAGTGCTTTCTAGTGACAGCAAGTACCTCTATGCTTCCTATCCGAATTTGAGCGGTGCGAACGGCAAAGTGTATGTCTTTGACACTCAGGAATTCATTAGAACTGTGACCAACCCCGGTCAATTTCAAATTGATGCTAAAGGTCGGGGTGTCGGGCTGCCTTTGTTCAACAGCGCTACAGCACGAAATGCTACGGTTGCTGACTTGGCGGCGATTCCAATTGATAATATTAATCCAGCGGTTAGTATTGCTGCTGATTTTCAGATTCTGACCGACGCGAACAATCAATATACTTACGGCGTGCCGCCGGGAAGTAAGAAAGCTCCCGTTTCTGTGACTAACCCTCGCGGTTTGGCGGCGACACCGCTAGATTGGCTGGATTTGAAAGAGCCGATAGGTACTAGCAAGAGTTCAGAAAATCCCCTTAACCCAAAGTTCCAATGGAGTTTTGACAGTCCACCGAATCAGGACATTACAGAAGTTAATCTCTTCGTCAGCGTGTTTGACGAAGGTGAGGGACTGTTGCCTTGGGATAAAGTAGTTGATTTACCCGACCCTAACGGTAACAAATTTCTCTTCGACCAAGGATTGAGCAAACCGCAGCAGTTAGATTTACTGACAAAACCTTGGAATACATCATCTTACCGCAAAGAAAACGATTTCAATCCCAACCGCATTTTAACTGCAACTTGGCAGAAAGATAGCACCAATATCGGCAAGTGGACTTTCGATGGCGGCAAAACATTTACTCAGGGAAGCAATACCAGCTTTACACTTCCTCCCAGTCTCAAACTGACTGCCGGCCAGAAGTATAATTGGGCAGTTGAAGCTTGGAATAAAGAAGGAAAACGCAACGAGGAGTTTGGTAATTTCTGGACGCCGCTACCGCCAGCCCTCAACGGTGACAATACCTTCAGCAGCGTCACCGTGCTGACCCACGGCTTTAAACCTCCTGTGTTCAATGAGCCGGGAATTCCTTCAGAGTTTTACCAAATGGGTAATAGCATTGCCAATGCAGGTATCGACGGCGGCGGTTTAATGATGAAGTACGACCTGCCTACCGGTTACTGGGTTCCTGTCAACAAATTTGGTGCAGTAGCCCCAGACTTCCAAGCAGGCTTGAATCCCAAAACTGACCCAAACTATCTCACAAAGCTGGGAACTTATATAGCTCCATACCTTGCCCAAAAACAACCATTAGTTCTGCTAAATAACTGGTCAGAAAATAATGAGTCGGCAGTTCCTGATTCCGGCTTCACAGAAGCAGCAGCAGATGCTTTCTTTACTTCCCTCGTGCAATTGGATGGAGTGCTGAAGAATAAAACCAGCCCTACCAAACAAGGTGCAGTTTTCAATTCACCGCTGCACTTTGTTGGTTTCAGTCGGGGTACAGTTGTTAACAGCGAAATTATTCAGCGTTTGGGTACTCATTTTCCTGATGCTGGCGGCAAACCCAACTCTGGTACTCGCGACCTTCAGATGACAACTTTAGACCCCCATGATTTCAACCAACCGTCGCTAAATGTTGTGACCAAAAATTTCGGTGATTTCCGCGAACCCAAAGTTCAGGTATGGAAAAATGTTACTTTTGCGGACAATTACTATCAGACAGTCCCGAATTTATTGAGCGGTACACTTACGCCGGCAGGTCGCAATATTCCAAATCTACCGTCTACTGAGAAGGGAACAGCCCCAGGACTTAAGTTTCCGCGAGAAGGTTGGAGGTCAGACAATCCCAATCCTAATGGTAAGCTGTTAGGAGAACCGGATTTGTCGGTTTTCTTGGGAACTAATAAAAATAACCCAGGTTACAATAACAGCCGTGCTGGGTTTACGACAGATCCTATACCGGGAGGCGTACACGGACGTGTTGTGAGTTGGTACGGAGGAACATCCGACTTGCTTCCAACTAACTTTCCGTCCGATCAAAACTTAGAAGTTAATCCTGTATTTCGTCGGCGAGGCGATGAGTATCGAGAACAGTTGTTCGATAAAAACTTTTCATTTAACAATAGTGTTGTGACAGGCCCGGCTCGGGTTAGCCCTTGGTATACGCCGGAAAGCAAATTCCAACACGGTGCAGATGCTGCTCCTTGGGAAGGGATTGGTACGGGCTGGTTTTATTCGGCTCTGGGTGGCGGTTACAGTTCGCGCCCCAAAACAAATGTAGAGCGTATCCCGGTTGATTTTGACAACACTTATGATGCCAGGATGCGGGGAGACGCGGCGGTTCCTACTTTGTTTAATGGGAATTTTGATGCTGTTTTCGATCCAAAGGGAGTGACTCGAACTCCTTTGTCTACTGCGATTCCTGGTTGGTCTTTTCATGGTGGTGGTTCAAATATCCCTTCTCCTACAGATAGGTTGGTAGATTGGAGTACGATTCCTAGTCTTAGCAATTACAGGACGCAGGTAGGTTATAGTCCAGCTCAACCTAACTACGCACTTGAATTAAAAGCTGGTGAAAACATCACACACAATCGCTTTATTGCACCTGATTGGGGAAATTTACGGTTCGATATACACGCTCCAAACCGTAGTGGATTACTAAATGTAACATTTCAAAGCCTTGATGGAAAAATTAAAATTGAAGAACAAATAGATCTAGCAACAGCTATTAAAATACCCACTGATATGACCGATAGTTCTCAGCTTACGATGGCGTACTTAAATAATCAGAATAGAGTCAAGTTTGGTGAAGAAGGTTTTGAAACTTTCCAACTTAACTTGCAAATTAGAAACGATCTGACAAAACAGTATCGAGGGCAACCAGCTATTGTCAAGTTTGAGCTAGCAGGGGGTAAATCCGTTTACCTGGACAATGTTTTCTTTAAGAGCGATTATCTGAAGTGGGGCAATCCAACTGAAGCCAGATGGGACTTCAACAAACCTAATGAAAATCCCTATCAAACTAACTTGCTACTTGAGAAGCCACAATATGCCTCATCTTATAATGCTGTCACCAAATTACCTAACTGGGTAAGTTGGAAAGTTGACAAAACTTGGAGTCAGCAATTTAAAGGTCGTACGGGAGATCAGTTTATAGTTGACCCCAACTTACCTGGTAGTCCTAACTTCCCAAGCTGGCCTCGAATTGACGGGGAAATTTATCGGGGTACAGGTCTAGATAAAGGCCATCTTATCCCTGACAAAGATAGAAACAGAAATGAGAAAGATGCTCTTTCTACCTACATGAGTACAAACTTAATCCCGCAAGCAATAGACAATAACCGACTTTTCCGCAATCGCAATAATGGAGGTAGATTGGATCCAGACATTTCGCCTGCCTGGTCTAGAATTGAATCAAAATTAGTTGAACAGCTAATCTTTGATTACGACAAACAACTCTATATTACTGCTGGTGTTTTTGATACTAAACAACAGAATTGGTCTATCCAGCCAAAAACTCGAGCACCAGAAGCACTTACGGAAGCGCCAAATCAGGGAAATACAAATCCTACAAATTTAGAATCTAACGGAATTCGCATTCCTGGGTGGACATGGAAAACAATCTTAGTTTCCAACAAATCAAGTCTTGGGGTACAAGATATTCTTGGCAGTTACACGTACATTACGCCTAACGTACCAGAACCTTACACGGACTGGAGCGGGAAAGTAGCAGTCCAAAATCCACTTAATCAACTGTTAGGTGAAAATCGCGATCCTATAACAAGTGCCGAACAATGGCGAAGACCAAATACATGGAAGATTTCTATTAATCAGCTTGAAAATCTTTTGAATACTCAGGGTTCTGACAAAATTTTTAACTTTTTGTCAAATATTCCTGAAAATGTTCGGAAGCGAATTAAAAAACAGAGCGATTTCCAGTTTCCCCCTCCCTAAGTCCGGCTCGATCTGGATTTACGCAGAATTATTATGAAATAGATTGGGGAGATATCTCAATGTTCAAATCATTATAGTTCCCTCAATGCTGCGTAAGTCCTGCTTTTTTTAAAATAGATGTATCCCACACGACAACTTCTTCAAAATTCATCAATAATTTCCCCTCGCGGGCGTTCCCGCCAACATTCACTCGAGTTGATCGGGCCAGGAATAAACTCTCCAGTTACCCAAGTTGTGTTACAGAAATACATATCTTCTTCAATACTCAAGAAATCTTGAATACCCTCAAAGTTGCTTCCGGTAAAATCAGGAGCATACATATCAAATAATTCCAAATATGCACCTCTAAGATCGCAGTAAATTATTTCTGGATTGCGCCATTCACAGTTGATTAACTTAGCGTTTTTAAAATCACTAAAAACTATTCGTTTAATCCCATTAAAATTACAATTAGTTAAATTAGCACCGGACAGATTGACCTGGCTCAATCGTGTCTCCCATAAGAAGCTAACCCCACATAGATTAACACCACTTAAATCAACCTGATGTAAAATTATATCTCGAAACTCTCTTTCTCCTTCAGCATAACGTCCGAGCAATTCTTGAGCGTCAGTCACTCTGTCTGGGTCAGTTTGAATCTGACCATCTGGCATGATAGTTTGACAAAAAATAGTATCTTTTGTCGTTTTAATATCAATGAGATTAGTGTCAGTAAGATTAGTCCCTATCAAAATTGCACCTGTCAAATCAGCACCCATTAAATTAGCACCTGTTAAATCAGCACCCGTTAAATCAGCACCAGCTAAGTGGGCTTGTTTTAGATTCGCCTCACTCAAGTTGGCATTAATTAGGAAGGCGTATTGTAGAAAAATATTTTCCATATTGGCATTGCTAAAATTCGCCTCAATTAAGCGAGTTTGTGTCCCCAATTTTGCATCCCTCATATCAGCATTTCTGAAATTGATACCTATCAAACAAGGCCAGTTCAGATAGGCATTTTTTAAATCAATACCGACGAAGTTTCGCTCTCCTGCGTTGTACAATTCAATTAACTCTTTTGGTTTCATAACTCTCCTCTTAAATGACCTACTCAACTTCCTATTGAGTGATAAGTCAACAACCTCCCATCAGGGAAGTCTATTTATTTACTTTAGCTATTGTTCCGCACGCTGCCATCGGGCATGAGGGTTTCTTCAAAATGGCAATCTCGGAAGTCGCCCCCGAAAACACGATCATCTTTCACCCCGAAGTCGGCTTCTCGGAAGTCTGTTCTGGTCAACTTGGCTTCATCAAAATGAACACTATGTAACATAGCTCCCTTGAAGGTTGCCTCAGTGAAATTATTGCAGATAAAACCAAGGCTGCTTATTCCTGCCTTATTAAATTTGGCTTTACTGAAATCAGCACAGAAAAAACTATCCTCCGAGAACCCAGCTCCCGTCAAGTCGGCTCCACTCAAATTGGCATGGTCAAAAACTGATTGGAAGAAACCAGTTTCGCGCAAAATAGCATTGCTCAAATCTGCTCCTTCAAAATTGCTTTGATCGAAATCAACCCTAGTCAAGTCAGCTCCCCGCAAAATCACTCCATTCATGTAGGGGCCGAGCTCTTGGATATTACTATTACGCAAAATAATACCGCTCAAATCCAATCCTTTTAATTGTCCGAGATCCCAAGACCTGCGTTCCCGGCTGCAATTGGGACTCTCTATGCTCAAGCCGCTGAAATTTATCTCCCCAACCGCATAACGATTGATGATATCTGTAAACAGCATTTTTTTCCTTTGGAAAATAGCGGTATCTATCTGTGCTCCCTGAAAGTTAGCACCTTTAGTATTAGCGTCAACCAGGTATGTCATGCTAAAATTTGCTGAGGTACAATTAGCATCAATCAAATAAACATCCGTCAAATCAGCTCCCCACAAATTAGCGCGACTGAGATTAGCACCTTCCAAGTCAACCCTTTGTAAGTCAGCATCACTGAGGTCAGCTTCTTCTAAGCAAGCATTACTTAAGTTAGCGCGACTGAGATTAGCAGTGCTCAGGTTACAAGAAGCTAGATGCGCTCCGCTGAGATTAGTTTCTCTCAAATTAGCACCTCTCAAATCAGCGCCACTGAGCTCGATGCCACTCAAGTCCGTGTTTGCTACATTGGCATCGACTAAGCTAATTCCCGAGAAATCTCTCTCGCCATCGGCATAGCGTCTGAGCAATTCTTCAGCGTTCATAACTTTCGACCTCTATCTATTTACACTCTTAATAATACTACTTTTAAAAAAGCTATTCTACTCCCGGGATTACACTATTCCAAATAGCGCCATCGGGCATGATAGTATCTTTAAAGTAAACGTCTGTGAAAACAACAGTTCCAGGTTGGTAATTGTTAACTTCACTTATTTTAAAGTCAGTGCCAAAGAAGTTAGCTCTCGTCAAGTCACACTTATAAAAACCCACCCCATTTTGAAACTTAGCATCCCTAAAATCACTATCAATTAAGTCACAAAAACCAAACCCGGTGTCAATCATTTTGGCTCCACTAAATTTGCATCTACTCAAATTAGTCATGTGAAAACCAGTCTCCTGTAAGTCACTTCTACTGAAATTTGCCCCAGTCAAATCCGCTCTGCGAAAGTTAGCTCGCCACAGACAAGCTTCGCTCAGGTTAGCCCCACTCGAATCCGCATCTTCAAAATGTGCGTAGGCCAAGTCGAGGTCGCTCAAATCTGAGCCACTAAAATTGATTCCTTCTCCGTAAAAAACCAGGGATCGTAAGTCACTTTCCTTGAAGTTAGCTCCACTCAAGTTCACTCCACTTAAGTAGCGCTCCTTAGATTGCTCGTTGCTCAATTTCACTTTAATCAAAGAAAAGTCTCTCTCCCCAGCCTCATAGCGCCTCAGCACTTCTTCCAACCACAACTGTTTTCTACTGTTGTATATTCTAATATATTCTGCTTCTTTTTCTTCTTCGTTCATGACTTTATTTCTAGAATCTGTTGAGAATAAAAATGTTGATACTACTAAAATAACTCAATCTTTGAAAAACAGCAAATACTTACTTCGGGAGCAAATTTTTATCAACTCGTGGCATCACAGATTTGCAGAAGCGAACATCGACAGACAGTCTATACGATTTTCTTTCTAACATCCCAATTCTGCTTGCTATTAAGGAAAGGCTCAAGAAAGTGCAGAAGGTTCTTCCACAATAGCTCACATTCTGGCTGAAATAGACTTGGTTGAAATCGCAATTCCCGTCGGATTCACCGTCGAACTCATGTTTGAGGAGAAGTCTATAGCCTTTCTCAGAAAGATGAGGTATGATGTTACTGACACTTACTCATGAGGATCAAACAGATAAGACACGATCGAATGAACTATAATTATATGGTTCAGTAAAGCCCAGCGGAAGCGATATAACACATAATAGCATTGTTCTGACAGCACGAAGAAGTTGACTCACAACACGTTTACTTGTACTCCTCTTCATACATTGTGAAAAATGAAAACGTATTCGATTGATTTTCGGCAAAAAATTCTTGATACTTATCATACTGAACCGATTTCACAAAAAGCAATAGCTAAGCGTTTTTCTGTAGCCCTCAGCTTTGTACAAAAATTGCTTAAACAATATCGTGAAACAAAAAATATTACTCCCCGAACTGACCGATGTGGAGTCAAAGGCAAACTGAATGCAGAGCAACTACTCATATTGGGGAAATTGATTGAAGAAAATAATGATGCCACTCTTGAAGAACTTCGTTATTTACTTTATGGAAAAATTGGATTTTCTGTTAGTATATCGACAATAGCAAGAATGATAAAACTCTTAGATATTACCGTCAAAAAAAGACTCTATTCCCTTCAGGCAAAGGCACAGAGCGAGTGCAAATACTGCGATGTGAGTTCTGGGGAAAAATTAAAAAGTAAGGTTTGAAAGACTTAATATTCATTGATGAATCTGGAGTTAATTTGGCAATGGTTAGATTATATGCTAGAGCTTTGAAAGGTCAGAGAGCCAAGGGGTCAAAGCCAACTAAACGTGGTCAAAATGTCTCAATAATTGGAGCAATATCAGTGTCTGAAATTTTGACATCGGTTAATCTAATAGGCGGAACTGATGCAATTACATTTGAAGCTTTTATTATCAGAAAACTTGTGCCAAAACTATGGAAAGGGGCTTGTGTAGTCATGGATAATTGTCCCATTCACTTGGGAGACGAAGTGAAAAAAGCTATCGAAAAAAAAGGGGCAAAATTAATATTGTTATCTCCTTATTCACCAGATTTTTCACCAATTGAAAATCTGTGGTCAAAGCTTAAAAATATTCTCCGTTCGATCGAGACACCTATAGCAATCCTAAATGATTAATACAGATATGTAGGGGCGGTGCCAAGAGTGCCCGCCCTCTGAGATTGGGCAACCACGGGGAGTAGGGGTCGGATTGCCCCTACAAGAATTACACAAATGATTTAGGATTGCTATAATTATCAAGAATTAGCCAAAGCCATAGAGTTGGCGTTGGGTCAAGTTACATCATCAAATATTTTTAACTGGTTTACACACTGCTGTTATTGTACCTCATATTTCTGAGAAAGGCTATATCTTAGATACTGAAGCAGTGAGTAATTCAGAGGTATTATCGGAATACAAAGCGCAGCAAAGTAATGAGAGAGGATTTAGATTTATCAAAGATCCTTTATTTTTTACTTCGAGTGTATTCGTGAAAAAGCCGGAGCGAGTTGAAGCAATTGGAATGATAATGGGACTGTGTTTGTTAGTATATAACCTGGCACAAAGGAAATTGAGACAACAATTATCAGCTACCAACTAGCAAGTGAAAAATCAGGTAAAGAAATTGACCAATAAGCCGACAATGCGCTGGATATTTCAGATGTTTCAGGCGGTGCATTTAGTGACAATAAATGGAGCAAAGCAGGTCAGTAATTTAACCAAAGAACTTCAAGATATCTTGCGACATTTAGGAGAGTATTGTTGTCAATACTATTTAATGTTTTCAAGTGAATAACGATTGAGTTCGAGGTGTAGATAGTTGTCAATAATTGTCATTAATTAGGGCTTGCTGAAAAAGTCAGAAAACAGCATTTAGAAAGATGAGTGAATTTGAGAATGCCTCGGCAATATAAGTTTTCTCAATCTTGTGATGGCAAAACATAGCTTTTGCCAATCATTTGAGCCAAAAAACATCCCAAAGGTTTTTATTATGAAATAGACCGAAAAAAAGCCAAAAAGCCTGCCTTACCATGGCAGAAAGATTCATCACCAGAAAAGTTATTGCGATGCTTGTTTCAGAAGTATTATTAAGTTTAGCCATCACTCTACCAAGGCTAAATATTCTTTTAGCTTCTCCAAATTTCCCCTCAATTAAGTTACGAATTCTTTCGTCTGATTGAGCTTGTTTTTTGATTGCTTTGCTCGGATTTTTGGGAGGTCTTCCTCCTAGACGAACACCGCTAATTCTAATGCCGAGTTCTTTGCACCAAGCTCTATTTTCTTTGGTTCGATATATCTGATCTACATGAATTGATTCAGGGTAATATCCGGTAAATTGTTTAAAGGCTTCTACTTGTCTTTTAAGGTCTCCTGATTCGTAGAAGTTATCCCAACTAATTCGGTCTAAAAATACGTAACCCTGGAGACAACTGGCTGAGAGTTTTGCCCCAAATTCAACGGATTTCCCAGCTTTTCCTCTGATTATAGGGCGGATATGTGGTTGTTTTAAACTTACTATTCTGTCGGGAATACTATGTTCTTTGTTTTTATACATTGACAACTGTTGACGGTAGACTTCTGCAACTACTAACAGCATTCTATAATCAGATTTGGTTAATAACTGTAGCTCACCCATTCGCTCTATACTAGCCAAATTTCTTGGGATGTATTGTAGTTGTTTTTTAATTGCTTTTCTTCTTTTTTTTAGTCGTAGCTTTTTTTGTTTTGCTATGGCTAGGTATTCTTTTCTGGCTCGGTTTCGATAGGTTCTTGGCTTTTTTTACGGTGATTTAGTTTGATTGTGTAGACTGTCTATGATTTTTTCTGTATTTTCTCTGGCTTGATTTAATAGTCCTAAGTCTGTCGGATATTTAAGATCGGCTGGCGCACAGGTTGCATCTAATATTAATTTTCCTTGGTTTTTGGGTTCACTCCAGTCTGATGACTTTTTTTCTACTTCTTCTCCCTGTACTTGGGTCTGGTCTTTGACCATTTTTTCATTGATTTTATTGACTAGGTTGACTCCTATTCTTTTCCGAAAATAAACGAACATGGATGAGTCGAATGGTGATTCATTACTATAGCCACTCAGACCTAGGAAGTATTGTAGGTATGGGTTTTCTCTTATTTGTTCTACTGTTTCTGCATCGCTAGTTCCTAATCTTTCTTTGATTATTAATGCCCAAGCGTGCCATAGGAAACGATTTGGCAGGGGCTCCAGTTGCACAGGTGAATTTTTGGGCATATTCATCTTCAAATTCAGCCCATGGAATTATTTTTGCCATGATTACCCAACGATTATTCTCTGATAATTGTCCCTCGTGCAAGTAGGTCAAAGTTGGAAGGTTCTTTTGGGGTTGGGTCAAGTTTTCGGTACATGAAGGAAAGTGATGCTGTGCATGGCTTTTGACTAATTTTAGCTCATAGTCTTACACTCTATGGGCACCGAACACAAGTCAAAGTCTTTTCAGGTAAGGGTTTTAGGCTTATTCAGTAAGCCCTAATTAGTCAAGATAATTTGCTCTTGGCATAAGTTGCCTTGCTTAAAAAAAATGATTGACCATAATAAAAAGCAATGTGAATATGTGAGAAAAAGTCAATTATTTCAACTTACTTAATTTAGCTTAATTTAACAAGCTTCTGTAACGCTAACACTGCATAATTTCAGCCCAAAAGTGTTTGGCTTCCAAGTTTTCACAACTGATAAAAAAATCAGATCCACATCTGCGGAATGTGGGTTATAGGCAGTACAGGAGTTTTTTGCAAGTCAGATCCTTCTTAAGGGGCTTGCAATTAAATATAATCCCAGTTATCCTCGAAGAGTAGGAAACAAAAAATTTGACATGAGCGGTTGTGACTTCTGTAATTGGGATGCTAAAAATGATCTTGAGTGAGCCAGTTAAAT
>NZ_JAHREU010000070.1:0-38787 GCF_020883145.1 Microcoleus sp. CAWBG27 | reverse complement strand
CTTTGCACGGCGACAAATCATTATACCTTAAAAAACCTCAAATGATTGCATAGCAACCATCTCAGGTTTTGAAAATTATGATTTGTTTGAAAATTAAATCCGATCGAATATCTGCGGAATGTGGGTTTTAGATTCGGGAATGACTTACGGGATTTTGAATGGGAGGATCTCAGTTTTGCATTTACTAGAGTGCTATCCCCGAAGAGCGAGTGCTCGCACTATAATAAAAAATGCTTTTTTCAAAAATGAGATGCTCCCTTTTGAATTCCTCCAGTCGAATACCGGTTATTCGCAAACAGTCCCACGATTTTAGATTTTCTGTACGATAGCAACTGCATTGGCAATCCCATCTTCAGCTTGGATTTGCGCCGCCAGATTGGCGGCGCGTTAAGGCATTGCTTGATGTCATAGCCTGTTGAATCGCTTTTATAAGTCGTTCAACTCAACAGCCTAAAGTTTTGCTAAGGCTCGATCGATATGCACTTTCATTTTTTCGGCCAAGACAGGGACATTGGGTTCTTGAAGAATACTTAGATGATCTCCAGGGATATCATATATGTCTAATCCTCCAACTGCCAGATCCTTCCAGTTTTCCAAAGTGCTAAAGTGACTTTCATCCTTCGCTCGGAACAAAACAGCCCTGCCTGGATAAGGTTGTGGCTTGTAACTGTTGAAAGCGTAATTCCGAAACTCTACTCCAGGATCTACCTTATGATTATTAATCATCATGCCAGAAGTCGATTTAGTCTTCGATTTTAGGATCTTTTTTAACAAATAGGGAAGCCCTTGTTGGCGCAGCTTTTTGAGATGAAAAGCCAGCTTCTGGCTGAATGACAGTTTGTTTTTTCCTGGAATCGCACTATCCAAAAGACCCAGTAAAGCTACCTCCTCACCCTGTAAATGAAGTAGATGTGCCATTTCAAAGGCTACTAAGCCACCTAATGACTCACCCGCTAGGAGGTAAGGCCCTTTAGGTTGATGTTTTTGGATTTCTTTGAGATAGCGAGTTGCCATATCTGCAACACTCACTAAATCCGTTGGTGATTTGTCAAGTTTATCCTTTTGGAACATACTGACTTCCTCGTTGAGATAAACTCCATAACAGGTCTGGTCTTTGCCGAGGTGTCTTGACAAATCATAGTAAAGAAATATGCCGTAAATGAAGAATAAAGGTAGTTTGGAACTGCCTTCCTGAATCGTGACTAAAGCCTGTGCAGAAGACAAGCATCCTTCTTCGCGAAGGGTGTTAGCCAACTGCTGAATCGTTGGTGATTGGAAAAGAATAGCTAAAGATAGCTCTTTCTTGTAGGTTTCCTCTATTTCACGAATTAGCGATATCGCTAATAGGGAATGTCCTCCCAACTCGAAAAAATTATCTGTGGTACTGATGGGTGAAGTATGCAATACTTTTTCCCAAATCTTGATGAGTTGAATTTCCAAATCATCCTGGGGACGGGCCAATTCTCTTGGCTTTTCTTGCTGTACTTTATTTGTCGTCTCGGAGGGAGCGGGAGGATTGGGTGTGGCGGATTCGACTGGTTTTGCTTCGCGAGATTGTTCGGGTACGGGTAGAGCTTTACGATCGACCTTACCATTAGGTGTTAGGGGTAGAGCTTCCAAGAAAACAAAGATAGATGGCACCATATATTCTGGTACGTACTCCTTGAGCAGACTTCGCAGTTCTTGGATGGTGGGGTTCTGATTGTTGAGGGAGACAATATAGCCTACTAGACGCTTGTCGCCTGGAACATCTTCCCTGACGATGACCACCGCTTGCTGCACCTTGGGATCTTTGACCAAAACAGACTCGATTTCACCGAGTTCGATCCGAAAACCGCGAATTTTGACTTGAAAATCTAGGCGACCCAAACACTCAATATTTCCATCTGGCAAATAACGCGCTAAGTCCCCCGTCTTGTAGATTCGTTCGCTTGGACGAAATGGATTAGGAATAAATCTCTCTGTGGTTAAATCGTCACGCTGCAAATAGCCCCGGGCTAATCCTGAACCACCAATATGTAATTCCCCAGCCACCCCAATGGGAACGGGTTGCAGGAGAGGATCTAAGATGTAGATATCGGTATTGGCGATCGGCTTACCAATTAAAATTCGCTGTTCGGCATCTTTGACTTGATAAACCGTTGACCAAACTGTTGTTTCTGTCGGCCCGTACATATTCCAAAGTTCCGTACCTTTGGCTAACAATTGGGCAGCCAATTCTTTAGGCATGGCTTCCCCACCGCAGAGCATTTTCATCGGGGAGTTACCTTCCCAACCCGATTCCAGCAATAATCGCCAAGTGGCTGGGGTAGCTTGCAATATCGTAATCCCCAATTGGACGATCGTCTTTAATAACTTTCTGCCATCCATGGCAGCTTCCCGACTCAGGATGACAACCTGGGCTCCCACAGTCAGGGGTAAGTACAGTTCTAAGACTGCAATATCAAACGAGAGAGTGGTGACAGACAGCAAAATATCCGCCTCACAAATTCCTGGTTGCTCGCGCATCGAACGTAAAAAATTGACTGCCCCGCGGTGAAGAACTTGTACGCCTTTGGGCTTACCCGTAGAACCAGACGTGTAAATGACGTAGGCCATGTTTTCTGGCGTAACATTTGCGATCGGTGTTTCGTGACTCTCTTGGACAATGAGAGACCAATCGGCATCCACACAGATGACCAATGCTTCTTTGGCTGCTTTGGCAGGCAGGTTCTTGACAAGCTGCTGTTGTGTTAACAATACTTTGGCTTTGGAATTCTCGATCATGTATTCGACGCGATCGTCCGGGTAGTTCGGATCTATGGGAACATAGGCTCCGCCCGCCTTCAGCACACCTAATAATCCCACCAGCATTTCCACAGAACGCTCGACACAAATGCCAACTAAATCATCTGGCTTTACCCCTTTTTTTTGTAAATAGTGGGCTAGTTGATTGGAGCGTTGATGCAGTTCTTGGTAAGTTAATGTTTGACCTTCAAAGGAAACCGCTATTTTCTCTGGAGTTGCTTCTGCTTGTTGAGTCACTAAGTGGTGGAGACATCGATATTGTGACTCATCTATTTGAGTCTGATTCCATTCCACAAGCAACACATTT
Organism: Microcoleus sp. CAWBG27; assembly: GCF_020883145.1. Lineage (NCBI taxonomy): Bacteria > Bacillati > Cyanobacteriota > Cyanophyceae > Oscillatoriales > Microcoleaceae > Microcoleus > Microcoleus sp. CAWBG27. The sequence continues at coordinate 35,693 of NZ_JAHREU010000070.1, read as the reverse complement.
TTCTCTTTGTCTGGCAACAACGGCAATGCAGAAATCGGTTGTTCTGCATGAGCCACAATCCCAGCCAACAAAATCTGGAAATGCTCGTTCATTCGTTCAATGGTTTCTGCATCAAACAAATCCGTGCTGTAAGACCAACTCCCCTCCAATCCTTCGCTGGTTGGTTTTAAGAACAAAGTTAAGTCAAACTTCCCTTCGTTATTTTCAATCACCCAAGGACTTGCTATTAATCTTGACACATCGATCGTTTGGAAGGGAATATTTTCCTCAAAGACAAAGGTCACTTGAAACAGAGGAGAATAGCTCAAATCGATCTCGGGACAAAATTGATCGACCAACAAACAATAGGGTACATCTTGATAGGCTTGCGCTAACAAAACGACTTTCCTCACTCGTCCCAGAAACTCTAGGAACGTGGGATTGCCGGACATATCTGTACGAAGGGGGACAGCATTCACAAAATTTTCTGAATTCACACGGCTCACAAAAGGGGAGCCAACAATCACGTCTTCTGTACCTGTATAGCGATACAGCAAAATATTAAAGGCGGCTAACAGGGTTGTTGAGAGAGTGACCCCTTCCTGCTCGGCCAATATACCTAAGGCAGTCGCGATTTCCCCAGAAATGCCAAAAGACACAGAAGCTTCCCGAAAGGATTGCTCTGGGGGGCGCGGTCTGTCAGTGGGTAGGGGTAATAAAGGAGGGGCTCCAGCAAGTTGTTTTTTCCAATAGGCTAAGGAGTCTTGCAAGGGGAGCTTTCGTAGCTCTGACATCAGAGTTGCATAGGATGTTTCGTAGATTTCGCGATCGATAGATTGGAATTTGGGATCGTAATACAAGATTAATCTCAGGATCCCCAAGGCTGCGACCCATTCTTTAGCTCGTATATATCTCTGGATTTCGTAAGGCAATCGATCGCCAAAAATCTTAGTCCAGTGTTTTTTTCCTTCTTCATAGGCAACTAGATATTCTTCTTTTTTAGTTTGTTCAACGTAACTCCGTTGCTGAGAATGATCTCGAATTGCATGGATCAGAAAGTAGGTCGATTTACTGGATATATTATTGCCAGTGTAGCGATATTGAGAAACGACTTCACCGTGGAAATAGACAGGAAAATTACGGGCAATTCGCAAACATAAATTGTAATCTTCGATCGCTAATACACTTGGATCAAATGCACCGATAGACTCAATGGCGACAGTATCGAGGGCAGCACGGCGAAACATAATACAACCGCATTGAATCCTATGCCGGATAGCTAAAATAGTTTCATAATTAGCAACTTCAGGCTGATTCTCATATTTCTCTTCTACTTTGTAGGAGCCATCAGGTTGAATGGAATAGAAGAAATAACGACCAAAGACAAAGCCCACCTCTGGCAGGGCGTTGAGATGCTTGACTCCAATCTCGATCGCTTCAGGTAAAAGGCAGTCATCACTATCCAGGAAAACAATATACTCTCCCGTACTAACCCGCAGGCCAGTATTGCGTGCAGCCGCCACACCTTGGTTTGTTTGATAGACGTATGTTACTTTCGGGTAGCGATCGCAGACTTCTTTCGTATCATCAGTAGAGCCATCGTCTACTACGATCACCTCAAACGGAGGGTAGCTTTGTTCCAGAATGCTCTCAATCGCTTCCGGTAAAAATTGGGCGCAATTATAAGATGGAATCACTACCGATACATTTTTTGTCATTTTCTAGACTCCCAAAGTTATGTTAAAAGTTTCTGCACCCAATATTTAAAATATATCTCTCCAGACATCTATCTGTCCACACATTTATCTGTCCCCACATCTATCTGTCACAACAAAATTGCCATAGCAAGGAGAAACGTGCCGATTTTGCGAGGGCGGGAGGTCTTTACTATCCCTTCCCTGGCACACATGGCTCGATCTGCACAGGTTAAGATACCGTGCAAGGCAGTGGAAATTCCTAAAATACCACACCTATTCTTACATCCTTTTCAGTAAGTAGGTAGGCGAGATTAAACTTTATTATGTAACGATATGTAAACAAGGTTAACGAGTGCTGCTAGATGTGTATTTCAATACTTTACAATCGTTTACATATTTGCATTTTACAGCGCCGACCTACTTAGTGGTCTACAATTAATGTTTTTCGCATTCTTAATCCTTATATAGAAATGGTTACATCGAATTACATCATTACTTTTACAGGACTAAGCGAACCTATTAAGTTATACCATTTGTTAAAAATGATGCGACTGTATTTTTAGAGTGTGTCGCTCTCTTTCAAGACCTCGCATTTAATCGACTTTTCGACTGGCGATGCACCTTACACATCGGAAAAAATCAACAAATTCAACAATTGTTATGTCGCACGATTTCTGAAAGATGGTATTAGGATAATCGGTAATCGATAGTCGGTAATCCGTAGTCGGAAATCAGAAAAAAGCTTTCAGGTTAAAAGCTTAAAAGCCCCTCACCAATTACCAATTACCAATTACCCATAACCCATTACCGGTATTAGTACCAAGAACTTCAGTCCTCGGAAACAAAAACTAAAGTCCTCACTACAAACCGATAAAAGTTCGTGGTGAGGACTTCCGTTCTAAAACTCAGATGTTACTAAGCCGCAGCCAAATTTGCTGCTGCGAAATCCCAGTTAGCCAAATTGTCTAGGAAATTAGCAATGTAATCGGGACGGCGATTTTGGAAATCCAAATAATAAGCGTGTTCCCACACATCCAAAGTCAGCAAAGGAGTTTGGCCGTGTGCTAGCGGGGTGTCAGCGTTAGCAGTTTTGGTAACTTTTAAAGTACCGTTGTCCAAAACCAGCCAAGCCCAACCACTACCGAACTGAGTTGTCGCAGCAGCCTTAAATTCTTCTTTGAATTTGTCGAAGCTGCCAAAGTCGGTATTGATTTTATCAGCTAAAGCTCCTGTCGGAGTGCCGCCGCCGCCCGCTTTGAGGGAATTCCAAAAGAAATTGTGGTTCCAAACTTGACCTGCATTGTTGAAGATGCCGGCTTTGGATGGATCTTTGGCAGATTCCATTACAATTTCTTCTAGGGATTTGCTGGCTAGTTCGGTGCCTTCAATCAGTTTGTTGAGATTGGTCACGTAAGCAGCATGGTGCTTGTCGTGGTGGAACGAAAACGTGTTGGCCGACATATGACCTGACTCTAGGGCGTCAGCGGCGAAGGGTAATGGTGCGAGTGTAAATGCCATTGTGTTCAATCCTCTCTTGGTGGCTTTTTTGGGTTGACTTTCCGGCTTTTGTATGATTTGAGCCTAGAGTCGCTAGCTTGAGTTTATCAAGCTGTCGTAATTAATTTTTGACAATTCTCATATTTTATCTCAATTGCAGCATTTTAGAAGCTTGAATTCTACTTTTCACCAAATCTACTAATACCAGGTTTCACATAGCACAAACATTGCCTAAAAGTCAACCCGCCTGGGCAATATATAAAAGTTGGTAGGAAATTGTCACTAGACAGAATTTTAATGATGGTTATAAATAAATTAAACCTGTTTTTTATCAAATATAAGCTCAATTTAACTTAAGCTGTAAGCAAGTCCAACAAATTGCCGGAGCAGCCAATGGAAAACCGTTCAAACAATCAGACCAATTCTCCTCCTAAATGGTTGAATTTGAAACTAATAGTCAGCGGTCTGGAAACAGTTCAAGACTTAATTGTTATTTCTTTGTGTATTGGTTTGTTCTGTTTCATGGTACTGGAACTGCGAGAAATGTTTTTCTCGCTGCTGCCTCCTTTGAATTTTCAGCAAGTGACAGCAGACATTCTATTTCTCTTAGTTTTGGTGGAATTATTTCGGCTTTTAATTATTTATTTGCAAGAGCAGCGCGTTTCAATTGGTGTGGCGGTTGAAGTTTGTATTGTCTCTGTTTTGCGAGAAGTTATCGTGCGGGGTGTTCTGGAAACTCCCTGGGTTCAAATATTGTCAACAGGTGGATTTTTGCTGGTTTTGGGAATATTGTTGGTCATCCGAGTTTGGTTGCCACCAACTTTTGAGGGAATTGACCCGGAACGCCGTTTTGCTAGCCGAAAAAGAAATCTGTCAGAGCCGGAATCTTCTTCAGAGCCTGTGACGGTAAATAGTAAGTTCAATTCTCATTGAGTATGGCGAGACAGGCGATTTGAAATTTGCTCTACAGCTTGTATGGTTACAATTTATCGTCTGTTGTAAAATAACCATGATAACTTTCGTAGTGAGGATTAAAGTCATATGAAAATAGAGGGGAATGACTAAAGTCCTCGCTACGAACATGGGAAGGACTAAAGTCCTCACTACGAACCTGTATTGAGGATTAAAGTCATCTGAAAATAGAGGGGAAGGACTAAAGTCCTCACTACGAACCTATTTGATTGCGGTTCGCGGTCAGCACTTTAGTTATATGAAAATAGAGGAGAAGGACTAAAGTCCTCACTACGAACCTATTTGATTTGGGTTATTCGAGGTGACACAATATTAGCTGTTCGCCTGCAATTCGCCTAGACGAGCTAACACTTCTTTGGAGTGAATGGCGGGATTAACTTTGACAAATGTTTCCCGCAAAATTCCTTCTGGGTCAATAATAAAACTGTGGCGGGATGAGATAAAACTCATCCAAGAACCGTAAGCTTTACTTATTTTGCCGTCGGTATCTGCTAATAGCGGAAATTTTAAGCCTTCAGAATCGCAAAATTCCGCGTGGGAGTTGACATCATCGGCGCTGATGCCGATGATTTGAGTGTTTTTTGCTAAGTATTTCGGCAAGTCTTGCTGGAATCGACGCGCTTCGATCGTACAACCGGATGTAAAATCTTTGGGATAGAAGTAGACTACCAGCCACTTCCCGCGATAATCGGACAGCGAGATTTGCCCGTCGCCGCTGTTTGTCGGTAAGCTAAAGTCTGGTGCAGCTTGATTCACCGCCGGCAGTTTGCCGCCGAGGGCCAAGGCTGGAGGGGCAAAATTGAAACTCACAAAGGCTAGACAAATTGCCAATAAAGTGCTAAAAAACTTGCGCCGGGAAATCATAAATTAACAAGTAGAACTGTACTTAACACAAGTTTACAGTTTTCTGATTAAATGGGTAGGGGCAATTGGCGAATTGCTTCTAATACTAAATCCGAGTTACCCGCCTCTTTGATGATTCGGCGGTTAAAACCGCTTTTATAGAGAGGAAGCTCGCTGCTGCGGGCTAAGAAATAAAGGGAACATTTAACCAGGATTTGGTATCAAACCGAAATATCACTCACTCAAATAGAAATTTACTTATGAGCGCTGCACTCCCGTTAACAGGCAAAGTTACAGTAGTCCAGGTAATTAATGGTCAACCGGTGGTAATCGAAGTAGACGGCACTAATGCGCCGATTACTGGGGGAAATTTTGTTGATTTAGTTGAACGTGGCACCTACGATGGGGTGATGTTTCACCGAGTTGTGCGCCAGCCGGATCCTTTTGTGGTGCAAGGGGGCGATCCGCGCAGCAAGGATACTAGCATTCCGGCGGGTCAATTGGGAACGGGTAATTTTATCGATCCGGATACTAATCAGGCGCGTTTTATTCCTTTGGAAATCAAGCCGCAAGGGGCAGCACAGCCAGTTTACAACCAAGTTGTGACCGAAAAGCCACAGTTGCCACACACGAAAGGGGCAGTGGCAATGGCTCGTTCTAGTGCTTTGAATTCGGCTTCTTCGCAGTTCTATTTTACTTTAGATGCTTTGCCGTTTTTGGATGGCAATTATGCTGTTTTTGGCAATGTAGTTCAAGGTTTTGATACGGTTAATGCGGTGCAGCAGGGCGATCGCATTTCGACTGCTAAAGTCGTTGCAGGGATTGTTCCCAGTCGGGTTTCGAGTATTATTCCCAATGCTGCTGTGTTGAATAGTTTTATCAATAATACCAATTTTGTAGATCTGCCTTTGCGATCGCTCAACTTGCCTAATACGCCGAACAACTATCAAGTCACTGCCCAAGACTCTCAGCAAAACCCCAGCGGCGTGCGCGGAGGTAGTGCCAACGATCGCATTATCGGTTCATCGATTGATGATGCCATCAACGGCGGCAAAGGCAACGACACTATCACCGGCGAAGCAGGCGATGACTTTCTCAGAGGTGGCAAAGGTAGCGACTTAATTAGCGGTGGTGTTGGCAACGATATTATCAACGGAAATTTCGGCGACGATACTCTTAATGGCGATGCTGGTAACGACTTTTTAAGGGGTGGGCAAGGGAATGATGTCTTAAATGGTGGCGATGGCAATGATATTTTGATTGGGGATACGGGCAACGATACTATGACTGGAGGTAATGGTGCAGATACTTTTGTTTTGGTTGGAGTCGATCCTGCGAGTCTGCCTTTTATTCTCCTACTCCCAACGAATCATACAATACTTGATTTTAAACCAGGTGAAGGCGATCGCATTGGTTTGACAGGAAAATTATCGGATACCACATTCACTCAATCTGGTAGCGATACTTTAATTAACTTAGCTGGGTCTCCTGCTATTGTAAAAAATGCTACGGTCGATTCCGTCAGAAATGCAGTTTTTGCAATTCCTTTGTCTCCGATTGTTCCTCGTCCTAATGACCTGCCCACTGGCGATGCAGCCTTAAGAATTGGGTAATTTTAAGTGAATTGGGTTGAGTTGAACTCGACCCAATTTCTAATGCTTTTCGGCTCAATATCCATATCTTTTATTAGATGCCAGCCCCTGGTTGTACAATCTATTTTTTATGGCTTATGCCAAATTTAATTAATAACATAACTTTCTGAGTTTAGAGACAGCATCTTGATAGCAATCCATTCTCGATTGCTGCTTAAATAGCCCTGCTGCTTTCTGAAAATCTTCAAATGCTCCCTGCACCTCTCTCAATTTATATCTAGTCACTCCTCGGTTGAAGTAAGCTTTAGCAAAATTGCGATCGAGGCGAATTGCTGATTCAAAATCAGCTAGTGCTGCGAGGGAATTTTCCATTTGCAGGTGGATAGTGCCTCGGTTGAAGTAAGCTTGAGATAAATTGGGTTTGAGCAGGAGTGCTGAGTTGTAATCTGCGATCGCCCCAGCGTAATCTTTTAAGCCAGCTAGCATAAACGCCCGATTGTTGTAATACTTGGCTCGATAGGGATTGAGTTCGATGGCGGTAGTTAAATCTGCGATCGCAGACTGTTTGTCGCCTAATCTGTAGCGGGCAACACCGCGATCGTTGTAAGCTGGTGCGAATTGCGGATTAATGTTGATTGTGGCGGTGAAATTTTTAATCGCAGCGTGCAAGTCTTTTTGTTCGAGACTTTTTAAAGCTGCACTGTAAACCTTCTTGGTGCTAACGTCTAAATTTGCCTCTTGTCGCGCTTGGGCTTGCTCGCCCGAAAATACTTTACCTGAAGTATTGGCGAATCCCAAAAATTCGATCGAATTGAAAATAGTTGTGACAGCTAATTGACTCGGGAGAAAGGGGATAGTACGCATGGGAGGGCGGGTGTTTAACTGTATGCTCTAATTTTCTTGCATATTGTCAGCTACTGACAGTGATATCCGTACTCTCACAGAGGTGATAAGTTTGAGGAGATTTGGTGATGCTCGGGGATTGATTTGTGTGATGACAGTTGGGTTTAGTTCGTGATGCCAGTCACAATTAAGGATACTTGCGTCTATAAACCCCTAAATTTCGTAGTTTTAAGCGAACTGAACAATTTATTTTTGCTGGCCAGATTCACCAGAGAAAGAGGGAGAGAGCAAGATGTGGAGAATATTTGACGGTGGAGGAGAATAGTTTATTAAAATATACAATTTAAATGGGCAACAGCTTATTACATTGTCGCAAGATATGCTATCAGTAAATTCCGATCGCACTTGCGAGCATCTGATACAGGGTTTAGGGAAAAAACATCTGTAGCACCGACGCATCTGTGAAGCAACCCGTTTTCTAGGTAAGACGATTCACCCGTAACTGGCCGGGTTAAGTTGGGGGCTGGGCTAAGGGCGATCGACATTTCACTAATATTTTTGAGTAATATTGCCGATGAAAGTTGCTTATTCTTTGATATGCTCTGATTACACATCAAGAATCTATTGCAGTGTCAATGAAAATAGTTCTGACGTTAAAAACTTTCTTCGCGACAGTATTCGCGATCGTCCTGTTCAGTCTCTACTTAACACCTCCGGTTCTGGCCGCGAATGCGGAGGATCTGAGTCAGCTATTAAAAGATAATTGGTGCGTCAGCTTTCTGTGGAAGCAATGCGATTTGAGCGCTGCCGATTTGCGAGAAGCTAATCTCCAAGAAGCCAACTTGAGCGGTGCCAACCTGAGCGGCGCAAACTTGTCCGGTGCTAATTTAAAAAATGCTGACCTTTCTGACGCAGATCTCACCAACGCTAACTTAGCAAATGCTGATATTTTGGGTACGGATCTCAGTCGAGCAAATTTAACCGAAGCTAATTTCAACCGCACAAAATTGTGGGATGCTAATCTGACTTTGGCAAATCTGACTCGCGCCAATTTACAAGATGCTAATTTGTTGGATTCTAGACTTTGGGGAAGCAATCTCACCCAAGCTAATTTAACTGATGCGACCCTGCACGGTGCTGATTTGCAATATGCTAATCTGGCAGACACTAATTTGACAAATGCTGACTTGCACAGTTTCTTTTTCCGAGGTTCCAAGCAAGTTACGAATCTGAGCAATGCTAATCTAGAAGGCGCTAATTTAACGGGAGCAAATCTCAGAGGTGCGGTGCTGAATGGGGCAATAATGCCGGACGGCTCTATTAATAATGAAGAAATTGGCTTTAATTTAAAGTGAATTGTGTCTGAATACAGTTGACGGTTGACAGTTGACAGTTGACAGTTGACAGTTGACAGTTGACAGTTGACTGATGCTTTTCGCGAGCGGGGACAGCACTAATGACAGTTGACAGTTGACAGTTGATAGTTGACAGATGTTGTTTGCGATCGGGGACGCTCGCACCAATAACCAATGCCCAATAACCAATAACCAATGCCCAATGCCCAATGCCCAATGCCCAATGCCCAATGCCCAATGCCCAATAACTAATGACTTAATTCGATCGCCAAACTGCATCCCAAGGCCCGCCGCCAACTTCTAAACCTGCCAAATAACTTTGAGCCTCTAAGATAATTTTAGAGCGCTGCTTGCCATTTTTTTCAACATTTCCCCCCAACAATTCTCGCAGTTGCAAGCGCAATTCGCCGTGCGTCGTATCGCGGCAGCAAAAAGCCATACCCTTGGCTGTAGGAGTTCGCACATAGGTGCCAGAACTCTTTGTACTGCCACTTAACTCAACTTCAAACTGGCTGTTTCTCGCCTGCATTTTCCAACTTCCCCAAGGTTCAATATTCCAAGTTACTTGGGAATTCCAAGGCACAAATTCGTAGAATTTGCCTCGGTAATGGATGCCAATCATTGCTACCGATTCCATCCACCACAGCACGCCCCGCTTGCCACCCCCAGCAGTTAATGCTAAATCGCTTTCGCCTTGAAAACAATTGCAATTTATCCAAAACCATTTTTGCGGAAAAGCACCGCCCCAGTTTTTTTCGGTGTAAGCGGGAGCGTCTTTAAATTCATAGCGTTCGCCGTTCCAATCGATCCAACCCGTGGCTAAACCGTGAGCCATTAAAATTTGCCATCCAGGCTCAAACACTGGTAAAAAAGATAGCATTCCCGCCGTGGATTTTTGGAGTTCGTCGGAGTTTCCCCAGCCGTAAACAGGTTTGATTTCGTATTGCCAAAAACAGTGATTGCCAGTTCCTGGATCGTGCAGATAACCTTGATTCAAAGTAGCAGTAGCTTGATAGCCTTCTTGGACGCGACTGTCGAATACTTGTGGTTCTAAATATTCTGGTTTAATTTGTAAATCTGTTTTGCCCCAATGTCCTAAACCCAATGTGTTTCGCTGTGCCCAAAACTTATTTACATCGGGGAAGGTGCGGCACAAATAGCTATCTTTGGGGCCGAGAATTTGGGCGGCACCGCCGCTGTAAGGTTGACCCCCTCTGGGGTCTTCTATGGAATACATGAATGCAAAGGATTGTCCGTGAATTGGTAATGTTATTCGGTAGTACCAGCCTTCAAAAAAGCGCCGGGAACTGCCGTCCCAGTGGTAGCCGCTGTGGGGAGTTTCAATAGTTTTGAGTTTTGAGGGTGAATTTGACATACAATTACTAATATAATAAAGGAGATTTATTGGTCATTACTCATACAATGTCAGGTCAATTACCTAAAATAAAAAATGTTTATAGTGAGGACTTTAGTCCTCAGATGGATGCGGACTAAAGTCCTCACTATAAACCAATCTGTTTGTAGTGAGGACTTTAGTCCTCAGATGGATGCGGACTAAAGTCCTCACTACAAACCAATCTGATTGTGGTTATCCGAGCGGACATGATATTAGTGGTCATTAGGGAGAAGAAACAAGCAGGAGCAGTGAATTACCGATTGCCGATCGCCAATTACCCATATAATAGGATATTCATTATGTCTTTAGCACTTTGGCGATCGCCCTTAGCGCGATCGCTCCACCGCAACCGCAGTCTTGCCTATGCCCGCTACTTGCAACTAGCAACGGTTCGTCCTGACGGGCGTCCTGCTAACCGCACTGTGGTGTTTCGAGGCTTTTTGGAAAACACCAACCAGTTAAAGTTTATTACAGATATTCGCAGTCAAAAGGCAGAGGAAATTAATCTCTATCCTTGGGGGGAGATTTGCTGGTATTTCCCTAAAACTCGCGAACAATTTCGGATTGCTGGAAAGCTACTTTTGGCAGGGGCAGATTGTCCAGATGTAGAGTTGTACGCAGCGCGCCGCACAGCTTGGCAGGAGATTTCTGAGGGGGCTCGATCGCAATTTGGTTGGCCCGAACCTGGGGAAGACAAGGCTGAGGCTACTGCTTTTGATTGTGCTTCCCCAGATGCGATCGAGCCGCTGCCTAATTTTTGCTTGCTGCTGTTGGAACCGGAAACGGTGGATTTTTTGGAGTTGCGGGGGGAACCCCAGAACCGATCGCTTTACGGGCGCGACGGAGATGGCAATTGGTTTGTGCGATCGGTCAATCCTTGAAAAAGAAGTCATTAGTCATTGGTTATTGGTTATTGGTTATTGGTTATTAGTTATTGGTTATTAGTTATTGGTTATTGGTTGTTAGTTCCAATGCCCAATGTCCCATCCCTCCGCTTCGCTTCGCCCAATGTCCCATGCCCCATCCCTCCGCTTCGCTTCGCCCAATTCCCAATTCCCAATTCCCAATTCAAATTTTAGATGCCGGTGCCGTCGAAAAATTCTTGAATTGCTTTATCTTTTAACTTGCAGCTAGGGGTTGTAACTAGCTGGGTTTTTTCGGCTAAGGCTACATTGCTGGCTTGGTTTAAAGCTTCTGATACTGATTGGAAATTGTGGGAATTGGAAACAGAAGTTAATGAGGCAGATGGTTGAGCCTGCAAAGTTTTTAGTTGCTGTTCGAGGGATTCGATACGATCGACTAAAGAGCGAATTACCGCAGCTTCCGAATCCGGCAAACTGCCGTGTTCTAGGGGATTGACGCGCACTCCCGATCGATAAACGATGCGGCCGGGAATCCCTACAACGGTACAGTCAGATGGTACGTCGCGCAGGACGACGGAACCGGCGCCGATGCGAACGTTGTTGCCAATTAGCAAGTTGCCGAGCACCTTGGCGCCGGCACCGACAACTACATTTTCACCCACAGTAGGGTGACGTTTGCCGCTTTCCTTGCCTGTGCCGCCGAGGGTGACACCTTGGTAAATTAGGGCAAAATCGCCGACGATCGCAGTTTCGCCGATCACAACCCCCATACCGTGGTCGATGAAGACGCTTTTGCCGATCGTTGCCCCTGGGTGAATTTCAATGCCGGTCAAAAAGCGAGCAATGTGGGAAATTAAGCGGGGAATGAAGGGAAGGCCCAGTACGTAAAGCCAGTGTGCGAGGCGGTGCAGCACTAGGGCCTGAAGACCTGGGTAACAAAACAAAACTTCCAGCCAGTTGCGAGCGGCTGGGTCGCGATCGAAAATAATACTGAAGTCAGCTCTAAGAGTCTTTAGCACTTTCGGATTTACCAATTTTGGTTAAACACGGCACTTTCGATCTTACATTTTACTCGACGGGGGAAGTTATTGACCGATCGCGAGATTGGGGGAGTGGGAGATTGGGGGAGTGTCCCTGGAGGAGATTGGGGGAGATTTCGAGAAAATTTGAGGATATTCGATCGTCCCCATCCCACAGTGCCGTTGCGTTTTATTCCTGTGGAGCTTTTTTTGACAGTGCGATCGCACTACAAATGTCAAACCCAGATGCACGTTATTCCTGTACTGAGATCGTATAGTTAGACTTGACTCCGGGTTCGAGTGTGCCGACCCAAATTTTGTATGAGCCTGCTTGCCAGTCTGAATCTACAATGCCAGCATCTTTATTCTGACCTGTATCGTCTCCGCAACGCACGGTGTTACCAGGGCCTTGTACGAGTAAGGTGGTGTCCTTGCCTCCGCTGTTGACTTGGATGGTGAGTTTGGAAAAGTTTTGCTGCAACTGTATGATGTGGTCGGGGGTGGGGGTGGCAAAACCCAAACATTTGTTTTTGTGGCGATCGGCGTTGGCAATGGCAGATAGAGAGTACGATCCGCCTGTGGAACCTCTCAAAGCTGCTGTTGGCGCCCCAAAACCTCGCGATAAAATTAATGTGCCGAAATTGGCTGTTTCTGCTAAAACGGGGTGGGTGGCGATCGCACAAGTCGCAGCTAAGATCGCAGCGTTTTTGAAATGAGCTCGCGGATTAAACAACATGGCAATACTCCTCTGTCACAACTTAAAATCACAACTCAGAATTCACCCATCGCAGCCCCAAGAATCCGAACTAGGAGAGGAAGCACATTTTTTTTTAATTAGTTCAAAACCTCTTGGTTTCTCTTCCTTATTTTTATCAGAACAACACCTGTGCGATCGCCCTTCCTCGTGCCACTCCCGGTTCTGCCACACGCGCCCTGCTCGCATCCGCAATTGTACGGTGTCAAAATGATAAATTTGATACTGCTTGCCTCTGTATTGACAATTGCTTCCCTATTCGCCGAGGCTTTGCTATTGTTACCTATGAGTCTATCTGGGTGGATCCATTTCCCGGTTTGGCTCAGCCTGACTTTGATTTTGCTGGCTATTTCTTGGTGCTTGGGGGATTAGTTGACAGCGCTCGATGAGGAGTTATTAGTTATTCAAAAGCCAATTATCAATCTTTCCGCTTCGCCCAACGGTCAATTCCCCTTGGTACAAATTGGACCTATGCAAGGGCCTCGGGTGCGATCGTGTATACTGCAAAATTGACAATCAGAAATCTAAAATCTAGGAATTGACATCTACCTATAGACAGAATAATGCAACGAGAAATTTCTGCGCTCTCTGAATTTCGCTCGAATGACAAAACTTTTCTGGAAACTCCTAAGAAACAGTCGCGTCCGATACACCGGGCGATCGTGTTAATGCTAGTAGCAACCGGTTTGCTGGGCCTGCACGCTAGCCGGCTGGTGGAATTGCAACTGGTACAAGGCAAGCAAAACCGAGAACGAGCCGAAAACAATCGCGTTCGCCTAGTACCGATGCCGGCGAATCGGGGACACATTGTCGATCGCAAAGGCAAGCTGCTAGCGGCTAACAATTTAGCTCGATCGGTCTATTTGTGGCCAAAAGAACAAACGACGGAAGAGTGGAAAGTGACAGCAGAAAAGTTGAGTCCGCTGCTCAAAATCCCGGCTAAAGAAATATTAGATAAATTAAAAAAGGTCGATCCTCTATCCTACAGACCGGTGCGAATCAGGCAAGCGATGCCGCCAGAATTGTTTGTACCGCTAGCAGAACAGGTGGGACAAATGCGGGGAGTGGAAGTGCGGCCAGAAGCGAGCCGCTACTATCCCGAAGGCAGTTTAGCTGCTCACGTTTTGGGATATATTGGCGAAGCTACCGCAGAAGACTTGAAAGCTCACCCGGAATATCCAATGGGGATGATTGTCGGTCAGATGGGCATAGAAGCGAGTTCTAATAAGGAAATTGCGGGAGTGTGGGGCGATCGGCTGATCGAAGTAAATGCCCAAAATCAAGAATTGCGGCTAATGGGAGAGACACCGCCCAAACCGGGCGAGGCAGTGCAGCTAACCATAGACTTGTCCATGCAAAAAGCAGCCGAAACAGCCCTGGGGAACCGCCGGGGAGCAGTAGTGGCCCTTGATGTGAAAACTGGTGCGGTATTAGTTTTGGCCAGCCACCCGACTTTTGACCCCAATCTGTTTACGCGAAAAATCAGTAAGGATGATTGGGCAACTCTTCAACAGGAAGAAAATCCATTTGTGAATCGAACCATGCAAGGCTATCCCCCCGGTAGCACGTTTAAAATTGTGACTTCCGTCGCGGGGATGGAGTCGGGCAAGTTTTCGCCGGACTCAATTATTGGTACTTCGTCTTACATTACTGTGGGGGGAATTGATTTTAACGAACACAGTGGCGGTTACGGCAACATCGGCTTTCGGGATGCCTTGGCTTTCAGTAGCAATACGTTTTTTTATCAAATCGGGATGAGTGCCGGGCCGGAGGAAATTGCTAAGTGGGGACACCGCTTGGGCATTGGCAAGGATACGGATTTGAAGCTTTTGGGCCTAGGCGGTGGCGATTACGGTCAAATGCCGACCCCGGCGGAGAAGGAAAAAATCTATAAAGAACCTTGGTATGCTGGTGATACGGTAACAATGTCGATCGGTCAGGGGTTCGTGTTGGTGACTCCTTTGGAGGCGGCGGTGATGGTAGGTTCGATCGCCAATGGTGGCAATCGCGTCAAACCGCATCTTTTGAGTTCTCTGACTGGCAAGCCTGAGACAAAACCAGTACCTACGGGGATGAAACCTTCGACAGTTAATGTGATTAAAGAAGGACTCGTGGCAGTAGTTACCGACGGTACGGGACAGGGGCTCAATGACGGTTCAATTCCACTAACAGCGGGCAAAACAGGGACTTCGGAGGTAATCGGACAGAAGGATCACTCGCTGTATGTAGCCTATGGGCCTGCGGACAAGCCTGAAATTGCGATCGCCGTGGTTGTGGAAAATGGCGGTTTTGGTTCTGTCGCGGCAGCGCCGATCGCCAAAGAGGTGTTTCAAGCTTATTTTGGCAAGCCAAAAACACCAGTCAACCCCATAGTAGTAACCCCTGAGTAGTCATGGGGCATGGGGCATTGTTGACTGTTGTTCGTAGTGCGGACTTCAGTCCGCAATATGCTGCGGACTGAAGTCCGCACTACGAACGAACGGATCTTATCGCGGTCAACCCACCGGACACGATATGACAACTAACAACTAACAACTAACAACTAACAACTAACAACTAACTAATTCAGCCGCATAAATACTGTAGCTTTCCGAATTCCTGCGACTTCTCCCGTACTGGTGACAGTGAGCGATCGCAAGTGGTCAAAAAGTGGTCTTGCAGAAAGTTCAATTAACCTCAACAACGGGATTTGTTTTTCCCAAATTGCTCTGCTAGAGGGCCAGTCTAAATAAAAATAACCGTCATTAGCTGGCGGTAGCGGTTCGATGCTGGTTTGAAAATCTTGATTTGCCACCAAAGAGCCTGTTTCGGCTGCTTTGAGTGCTGCGTCCATTGCTTCTACGGAAGTGGTGAAAATTTCGTATTTGCCGACGGTGGCTCGAACTCCTTTTGCTTCGGTTTCGATCGCACTTTTGCTCTTATTTTTTACATCGTAACTCTGGTTCGTTGTCAACTGCGTCCAAGCGGTAATCTTTTGGTTTCTGAGAGTAAAGTTGCCGATACTGTATTCTTTGCTGCGGGCAATTTCATCGAGTTTGTCGATCGCCTTTTGAGCATCAGCAGATTTTTCTGCCGCAAAAATCCAGTCGGGAGTGCTTGACGAACTCGGAAGTACGGCTAAAGCGTATTCTCCTTGTACCCAGTTAAATATATCCTGCGGCAAATTGACGCCCGAATTTTGCTGAATATCTGCGATCGCGCGATCGACTAATTTTGAAGCCTCTGCGTTAGTTGACACCGCCGATGACAAATCAGTCCAAAAATTCCTTAAATCGGTGCTGGCCACAGTGAAAGGACTGGCTGATGGTATGTACTGCAAGGCTTGCACTGGTGCGGATAGTGTGGGAATTGCTGTTTTGTCTCGCGATGTCACCAAAGCAGTTTGAGCCAGCAATCCCCGTCGGTTGACTCCGATAGCAACTGCGAGGGAATTGGGGGAAACTTGGGAATTTTGCTTGGTTGCCGACTGCGGGAGATTGACAAATCCTAAAGCTATTCTGCCTTGAGTTAGCTGCTGCAAAGCTTTTTGATAGTTAGGACTGTTATTGAGATTCGAGTTTGCTGATTCTACGTTATCAATTGCATCTCGCAGCACGTTCGGACTGTTGGCAAATAAAACAAAAGTGCTGTTACTCCCTGAATCAGAACTACCGCCGATTGCTGCTGTTGCAAAGCTGGGAGGCAAAGTTGAATTCGGTAGAGAAAGCGGGTTAAAAGGCGAAATCGAATCTTTTTTGGGGTTAGTTATTGGTGACTCTTTATAATATATTTTGACACCTTTATATAGTTCCGACTGCACTGTTTTCTCCTTACGAGATTCTTTTTGCCAGTAGGAAGTGAGAAATTTTTGACTGCGATCGGCATTTTGGGAGGAAACGGCTAGCAGAAACCCGGCTTGTTTGCCGTTGTTGAGTTCGCGATCGTCGAAATCTGGCGTAGTGGTAGCGAAAGTAATTTCGTCACCTATCCAAGGTTGGATATCGCGGCTGTAATCCAGGTTAGTATTGACGAGGAGGCTTTTTTTGATTTGCTCGAATTCAGCGTGCGATCGGCTTCTTTCTTCAGGAGAGGCAAAGATTTGTCGCAATGCTTCGAGGCGATCGGGATTTACCAGCATTGAAACTAACACAGGTGATTGTTTGGAGACAAACACAGCCGCAGCCGGAGTAGTTGTCGGCCCACCGGCGAGCAAATTTAGGGGAGTTTTGGTTGACAGCCAGTAAAAACCGCCTGCACTCAAGGCTAAGAGTGCCAAGACGCCAGCAATGAGGAAAGCAAAGAACGATCGCAGCTTCATACAAAAAGGACTAATGACCACAGTCTATTATTAACTACAGTAGCGCATGACCGTAGCTATTGACACCTGCAAAATATAGAGGCGGTGTCTGTGAGAAACCGCCCCAATATTGACAGGCTATTACCCGTCAGTTTATTTGTTTCTAAGTCGATAGTTGTGCCAATCTAGCTGTCAGTTCTTCAATCGACAATTGAGGTAATTCTGCCAATAAAGATGATAAAATTTCGGGAGATAAAGCCAGCAAATCATGGATGATACTAGCCGAAGTTTCTGATAACTGTTCCGCTTGATTGAAAGATTTTTTGAAAACAGTTTCAGCCAACAAATTTTGGACTTGTTGGTGTTCGTGTTCTCCCGCAGGCAGAGTAGATAATTGCACTAACAGCAAGGTGAACTCGGCAACAGGCAAAGCCGAAATCGGTAGAATTAATGCGATAGTTCGTGGGTCTAACTCCCCAAATCTAACTTGCAAAAAACTCTCCAAAATCATCCGCTGTCCTTCTTCCCGGCCTTCTTCCCGGCCTTCTTCTCTGCCTTGTTGTTGTGCAGCTTCTAAATGTTGTTGAAAAAGAGGTGCGATCGCCATAACTAACTCCTGATCTTCATCATCCCCTGCGGGAATAGGTGGTGTATTCGCTTGCAAATTTGCCTGCAAGATGTACAATAATTCTAGCGCGTTAGTTCGGAGTGGATTATCGACAGACAATGCACTTAGTTCTGCGATCGCCTGCTGCTGTACCCGCCCGCGGCCCAACATCCGCAACCACATAGTCTCGGGACTTCTCGGTAGCTGGTGAATCGCGATTAGTCCGACTCTCCAAACCTCAGTTAAAAAATAAACTCCTTTCCCCCAGCCCTCGGACTCTTCGGGAACCCGAAAACCAAAACTGTCCAGTAAAAGTTCCGAAGCAGTGGGAGTTAAAATCCACAACCTCGGCAATTGTCTTTCTTCTAAACGCTGGTCTTCTCGATTAGTCTGCCGCCCCAGTTTAGCCCTACTATTTAATAGTTTTACCACACAACTGAAGATTCCCTCAGTATTAACCGGATTGCGAAACGGCTCAATGACAGCTACAGTAGCAGCCATCTTACCCAATAAACCCAAACTCTGAACATATTCGCCCTCAAAAGAAGTTGGTTGAAACCAGACATCAATTTCTCTGACTTCAGCAGTGACATCTTTGCTAGTTTCTACTTCTCCCAGAGGCGACAATAACTCTTGAAGGTATTCTTTAGCAAACTGATCGTGGGGAAACTTAGTCATAAAGTCAATGTTTTGCACTCCCTGCTATTTTACACAAACAAATAGTCACAAATAAAAAAATAACTCAAATGTTAACAATATAAACCTTCTCTGAACAAAGAGTTTTACTGCCAAATATCAGTTGGAAATTATATGAAGATTTGCTCGCGGAACTGGGAAATAAACGTTCGACCAGAATTGCTTATCATCAAGGTCAATTAGAAATTATGGTGCCACTACCGGAACATGAAAATCGCAACAGACCGATCGATCGCCGAATTGTCAGTCTCATCGAAGAACTCAATCTTGAGTACAACCCCTTTGGGTCGATGACTATTAAAAAACGCCAAAAATCCGCAGGAAAAGAACCAGATTCATGCTATTATATCCAGAATTAAGCACTGGTCAGAGGAAGAACAGAATTAGACTTTGCTCAAGATCCGCCGCCAGATTTAGCACTGGAAATTGAGATTACCAGCAGTTCCTTAAATCAATTCGATTTATATGCAGATTTAGGCGTGCCGGAAATCTGGCGCTACGACGGACGAAGCATCAACTTTTATCAATTGGAAAATAGCGAATATCCCGAGTGCGATTTTTCCCTGGCTTGGACGATGCTACCGACGGCAAAAGTTAACGAATTTATCGCATGATGCTTGTCCTAGGGCTGAGGATTGCGATCCTTCATTACCTGCGGCTGCTACAATCAGGATGTTGTTATCCTGGGAGTATTTGAGTGCTGCTGTTTCTGTTTCTGTCAGTTTGTGCCGTGTGGTTTGCGTGCCGTCGGGATTGATTTCGGTTAAGTTGAAGCTGAGGTTAACTACAGCGTTTGGTTGTTTTGATGCTTTTGTCTCTACAAATTCTATCAAGGATTCGCGCCAGTTGCCGGAACCTGTTGCTCTTCCCAACCAGATTGGTATTTCGCGATCGTTTTTGTCACCGGCAATTATTTCTAGGATTGCGCTTCCGTGTTGGTTTCCTTCGTTTGGTTGGAGTAGGCGGTTGTTTTCTTTAGTTATTTTGGCGATCGCCAACTAATAGTGCAGCTTACCACGGCAAGCCTCGCGCATCGGAAAAATCAGCATCAAGAACCGCCCCCGGATCGAATATAGCGCCAGTTAAATCAGCTTTTCTAAACGACGTTACTGACAATTTTTCGATTTCTTCAACCGCGATAAAAAAGCCGATCGCACATAACCCCAAAATAACCCCAGAAACCAAAAATAAACCAATTCCCCTCAGAGTATCCCCGCCCAAAAATGTCACAATACCGTTAGCGCCGATCGCAGCAGCAGCCCCAGCCACAGCCCCAGCCACAATTCCCGCCTCGCCCCGAGTTGCAGCAATGGCTGTCGCAGCAGTCCCCGCCACAGCCACAGCCCCCGCATCCACCCCGCCAATCAGTCCAATCAAAGCCCCAGCAGCCGTCACTGTCACCGCTGTTACGCCAGCCCTAGCAATCAATTTTTTTACCCGGCGGCGGCTTTGTCCGGTTCTGACGCCTTGAAAATTTGCCCCCCTCAAAATCGCCCCGGTGAAATTGCAGCCTCGAATGTCGCAACCGCTGAAGTTCGCCCCTGATAAGTCGAGCCCTTTAAATGAACGGTTCCGCAAGTTTTGGTTGGCAAAATTGAGATTTTGAGTCATAAGTGAAGATGGAAGTATGAACCGCGAAGACGCGAAGGACACGAAGGAAGAGGGAAGAGGGAAGAGGGAAGAGGGAATCTTCCGCAAGGGTTTGAGGAATTAATAATATCTTAACTGTTGGGCGCGGCTGCTTTAGCAGAAAACAAGATATATGTCAATTATTATCTGATATTTGGTAAGTTGTCGATTTCCCTGTACGATCGATCGCGTCCTAGGAACTCATCGGAGCGGCCAAAAACTGGTACGATCTTTGAGATTAAGTTGACAACAATGCAGCCCCTTCAATCCATGCTAGAAATTAAAATCTGAACGCTGTTATCAACAAACTCTGCCATCCTAGAAATTAGCATTAACAGTCCTGGATGCAAGAGTGGTGAGAAACCGGGTTTTTTAGCGAAAAGATTTCTTTCCAACCCGCAGATAAAATGAAAAACCCGGTTTCTTTGGTCGGAAATGCCTAAGTGCCGATCGACAAAATCCCAAGTCGGGATGTAAAATCTACAAAACATCGCAATTATTATGTCAAACCTCCCATTTTCTCCCGAACAAATTGCCGCCGAAAGACTCAAACCCGAAGAATATGAAGAAATCGTTCAGCGCCTCGGCCGCCATCCCAATAAGGCTGAATTGGGAATGTTCGGCGTGATGTGGAGCGAACACTGCTGTTACAAAAATTCGCGGCCGCTATTAAAACAGTTTCCCACAGAGGGCGATCGCATTCTCGTCGGCCCAGGAGAAAATGCTGGTGTCGTAGACTTGGGAGACGGCTTACAACTTGCTTTCAAAATTGAATCCCACAACCACCCGTCAGCAGTTGAACCCTTCCAAGGTGCTGCAACTGGCGTCGGTGGGATTCTCCGCGATATCTTTACAATGGGTGCTCGCCCGATCGCACTTTTGAATTCTCTACGTTTCGGCAATTTAGATGATAGCAAAACTCAGAGATTGTTTAAAGGTGTTGTAGCGGGAATCAGTCACTACGGAAATTGCATTGGGGTACCCACGGTTGGCGGTGAAGTTTATTTCAATGATGCCTATGCTGGCAATCCATTAGTTAATGTCATGGCCTTGGGTTTAATGGAAACTCAAGAAATCGTTAAATCTGGCGCGTCGGGAATTGGAAATCCTGTGCTTTATGTCGGTTCAACTACTGGCAGAGATGGCATGGGAGGAGCAAGTTTTGCTAGTGCAGAATTGACTGACAAATCGATGGACGATCGACCCGCTGTTCAAGTAGGAGATCCGTTTCTCGAAAAATCTTTAATTGAAGCTTGTTTGGCAGCATTCAAAACTGGTGCTGTCGTCGCAGCCCAAGATATGGGTGCGGCCGGAATCACCTGTTCGACATCGGAAATGGCAGCCAAAGGTGGTGTCGGAATTGAATTCGATCTAGATAAGGTTCCGGTTAGAGAAAGTGGCATGGTTCCCTACGAATACCTGCTTTCGGAATCGCAAGAGCGGATGTTGTTTGTCGCCCACAAAGGACGGGAACAGGAATTAATTGATATTTTTCATCGCTGGGGATTGCACGCCGTAGTCGCGGGGACAGTCATCGAAGAGCCGATCGTCCGAATTTTGTTTAAAGGCGAAATCGCTGCTGAAATTACCGCGACTGCTTTGGCAGATAATACGCCAATTTATCACCGCGAATTGTTGACGGAACCGCCAGAATATGCTAAAAAAGCATGGGAATGGACGGCGGACAAGTTGCCGGAATGCACCGCAGCCGGTATCGAAGTTCAAGGTGATTTCCAAACTTGGAATCAGATTTTGCTGACTCTTTTGGATACTCCCACCATCGCTTCTAAACGCTGGGTTTATCGCCAATACGACCATCAGGTTCAAAATAATACTGTGCTTTTGCCGGGAGGCGCTGATGCTGCTGTTGTTCGATTGCGGCCTCTCGAACCGTGTCAAAAAGAACCCCCCCAACCCCCCCTTGGTAAGGGGGGGCTACAAGAGCCAGAACCCGCCCTTGGTAAGAGGGGGCTACAGGAGGAAGCAGATGCTATTCCCTTATTTAAAAAGGCACAAGGAAGAGAAACTCCCGAACTTTCTCCCCCCCTTAGCAAGGGGGGGCCGGGGGGGGTTATTCCCGGAGTTGCCGCCACGGTTGATTGCAATTCTCGCTATGTTTATCTCGATCCTTATGAAGGTGCAAAAGCCGTCGTAGCAGAAGCAGCCAGAAACTTAAGTTGTGTGGGTGCGGAACCCATTGCAGTTACCGATAATCTGAATTTTGGCAGTCCCGAAAAGCCGATCGGATATTGGCAGTTAGCATCAGCTTGTCGCGGGATTGCGGATGCTTGTCGCGAGTTGAAAACACCTGTGACTGGGGGGAATGTTTCTCTTTACAATGAAACCATTGATTCTGACGGAAATCCTCAACCGATTTATCCCACTCCGGTAATTGGAATGGTGGGATTGATTCCAGATTTGACTAAGATTTGCGGTCAAGGTTGGCAGAAGAAGGGCGATTTAATTTATGTGTTGGGAATTGGGGAAAACAGTCAAGATGAACTGACCTTTTTTCAATCTGCCAATTCTGAACTGAAGACTGAAAATCCCAAACATCCTGCTTTTGCGACTCTCGGAGGTTCGGAATATTTAGCAGCAATTCACGGGATTGTCGCCGGAAAACCGCCAGCGATTAATTTTGAGTTGGAAAGGAAAGTGCAATCAGTTTGTCGCGATGGAATTCGCAGCGGTTGGGTATGTTCGGCCCACGATGCTGCGGAAGGTGGAATTGCGATCGCCCTCGCGGAGTCCTGCATCTCTGGTAAACTGGGTGCAGACATCCATCTCGGTTTCAATTCGGCAGATGTTAGTCGCTGGGATGAGGTTTTGTTTGGTGAAATGGGCAATTGTATTGTTGTTTCAGTCGCACCGAAAAATCAAGGAATTTGGGAAGGTTATCTGCAAGAACATTTGGCTAAAATGTGGCAGAAAATCGGTGTAGTTGGTGGTGCTGATTCGCCTTTGCGGGTGGTGAGTGCGGATAATTTGGGGTTGATTGAGGTGGGGATGGTTGATATGGGCGATCGATTCTATAATGCGATCGAGCGTCGAATTGGATCTGTATAATTAGCCGTAGGGTGCGTCGCACCGACAATCTGCAAATCCAATCGACAATCTCCCAGCGACGCACCTTACTATTGTGTGGTGCGTCGCCATCTCAAATCTGCAAGTTTTATCAATATTTTCGCAGCGACACACCCTACCAATTAGACGGGTGATAGAATCGAGATAGCGGTTGCTATCTTCGATTTATCACCATGACATTCATCAATCCCAAAACCGACTACGCCTTCAAAAAAATCTTTGCTTCCCAAGACAGCAAAGGCATTCTCATCAGCTTTCTCAACGCCACAATCTACGATGGGAATCTGACAATTGCAGACTTAGAAATTATCGATCCTAATTTACCACCCAAAATCGCAGGCTTAAAAGACTCTTCTTTAGATGTCAAAGCCCAACTCGCCGACGGGACTTTAGTCATCATTGAAATGCAGGTATTAAACGTCGAGTCTTTCGGGAAGAGAGTTTTATACAACGCTGCCAAAACCTACGCCTCTCAATTACAGAAAGGACAAGGCTACCGAATGCTGCAACCTGTAATTGCACTGACAATTACAGATTTTGAGATGTTTAAAAATAGCGATCGGCTAATTTCTCGCTTTGTTTACAAAGAAACAACAACAAATATTGAATATATCGACAATCACATTGAGTTAGTGTTTGTCGAATTACCAAAATTCACCAAAGAATTGTCACAAGTAGAAAGCCTGACCGATAAATGGATTTATTTCATGAAATATGCTAGTATGCTGACACAAGTACCGCAAACAATGGATATGGTGCCAGAGATCCATCAAGCCTTTGACATAGCAAATCAAGTTAATTTAAATCCTGGCGAACTAGAAGCCCTCGAACGGCAAGAACAGTTTATTTACGACCAACAAGGAGTTGTAATCAAAGCTAATCGAGAAGGTCGAGAAGAAGGTCGAGAAGAAGGACGAGAAGAAGGTCGAAAAGAAGCAATGCAGGCGGCTGCGCGACAGTTACTCGATGTCCTCGATGACGAAACCATCAGTCGAATAACGGGATTGAGTGTCGAAGAGATCGGGAATTTGCGATCGAATAGAACTTAGCCGTAGGGTGCGTCGCACCGACAATCTTGCAGCGACGCACCGCCCTTAAATCTTAATATTCGATTGAGAAAAGGAGATTCTGATGTGAGTAAGAAGAGGTTGACATACATCATTAAGCTGCGGTATTATTCGATTAGATTCAGTCATATTTGTGTAGGTCATTAAAATAGTACCAAAACCAACCAAGGAGCAACCCATGTTAACCCTAGAAATGGCGATCCAAAAAATCCAACTTTTTTCCCCAGAACAACGCAATAAAGTTATTGAATTTATCGAATTTTTAGAATTTCAAGCCAGCCAAACTAAAGCGATCGAACCAAAAAACGATGACTCCGATCGAGAACAATCATTTTTTGAGCTAGCTGGAATCTGGGAAGGAAAAAATATCACTGTAGACGACATTCGTAAAGACGCATGGGGTCAACAAAACCAATGATTTTGTGTGACACCAATATTCTTATCGAATTCTATAAAAACAATACCGCCATCATTCAAGAACTACGACAAATCGGCAGCCAGAACTTAACCCAAAAATAGCTTTTTTCGGTACGACGGCTCATATGTTTGAGCCGAAGCGTTTGACGAACTTGCTGTAGGAAAGGAGATTATGATGGGAGTAAGAAGGAGTTGACATATATCCTCAATCTGCGGTATTATTCGGCTATATCTAGTATTGTACCGCATCCAGTCTAGTATTGTACCGCAACTGCGATATAATTATTAAGTTAGACAGCTTAATCCCAAAAATATTTTATGAAAGACAAGATTGACGTGTTCCTTTGCTAAAAATTAGGGGGTAAAGATATGTGATATACTTTGAAGAAAGGAATCTAGCGACCTCATAAAAGTTGTACAAAATTATGCAAAGTCTATGATCGAGCCATTTCTAACTAGCTCAGTTGCCAGCTTGGTGTCAGACGTACTACGAGTATCTCTCAAGAAACTTGGTAGGAAGTATTCTGTTGATATCAAGTATGTACTGAGTGAAAAGGTTGAAGAAGAATTTCAAAAGTGTCTTGATATTGCTATCAACGCTTTTTTAGAGTTTGTTTCTCAAAACAGAAACTTGGAGCAATCACAGCAAAAGGCAATTCTTGAGTATTTTAAATCATCGGTAGTCACGGAGGAAATTTGGCATTTACTAGATCCAGGCTTAGAGATCTTTGATAAAGGTCTTTTAACGAAATATGCACATGAGACTTTAGTTCAGATTTTTGATGACTCAACTAGCCGAGTAATATTTGATGCATGGGAAGAGTTTCTTAAAGCATTCTCTTTTGCCTCAAGATCAGCACCTGAGCTAAGAGAATTCCTTAGAGCTAGCTATGAGGCAGGTAGCTTCAAAGCTTTATCTAACATAGAAGATGTTTTGGCAAAGATGGATGGCGCTATTAATAGCCTGAAGAATGAGGAACTAACAGTCAGTCAAGCTATAGAAAGTTATGCTGGGGAATTGAAAGTTTATCGAGCTTGGGCAATTAATTTTCAAATAAGTTAACGATTGGAATTAGAGACTTATGCTAGGTATTGGTGTGAAAGAAACTGTTGCTGATCTTGTTGTAAAAGTCGGTGAGCTTTATCGAGAAATAGTAACAAATACTGTTCAATTTCAAGAGTTGCGGCAATACACAAAAGAAACGCTAGATGCATTCAAAAATCTTCTGGAGAGATTAAGTGATAAGCTAGAAGAATCTGAAAAAGATAGAGTCAGGCGAGAAACCGAACTCCTATCCAAGATTAATGCATTAGAAGCCAAGTTGACTGCGCTAAGCGAGCAAGCATTACATGCAGCAGCTAAGGATGCAGCACTACAAGTTTTTGAAAAAATGGTTGCAGAGAGGCAATTCTCAAACATTTCTAGTCAAACTCAAGAAGAAACAAAACAACTCCCTGACAAAATCATTTAGTATGCTGACTTTGTGACTATCCCTAATGCCGTCTAACACCTCTGGTGCAGCGGACGGTTGAGAGATCTTGGTGGCAATGCAAAATTAATCTGCCGTCGCTGATCAGGAACGTTATCTCGCAAATGCTGTCTGATTTTGGAGATAATTCAGAAGCTCGATCGATAGCTTGACCGAAAGAAAATTGGTAGAATCAATAGATATCCTGCGATCGCGCACCATGCACCAAGCTAGTAGATCCAAAGTGAACACCATGCTTAACCTCTCCCATAGCCGTCCCCTGAACCAATTTCAACAGGAAGCTCCTGAGTTGCTTCATCAGTTTGAAACAGATAAAACACCAATCGTAATCACCATTAATGGTAAAGCGGTTGCTGTGCTTCAGGATGCGGAAAGTTATGAAAAACTACTCGATCGGTTAGAACTTCTTGAAACTCTTGCAGGTATTCGTCAAAGCTTAGGGGAATTCGATCGAGGCGAAGGGGTTTCTATTCATCAAGCTTTTGAAGAGCTTCAAAAAAAATATGACCTACCGAGTTGAGATATCTCCTACTGCTATTCATGACATAGAAAATATATTTTTGTGGCTCAAGCTCAATGCTCCTGAAAAATCCTATCGTTGGGTTAGGGGTTGTTATGAAATAATGCTCAAACTGGAAAGCTTTCCTAGTCGTTGTCCCTTGGCATTAGAAAGTGAGTATTTGGATCTGGAAATACGTCAAATTTTATATGAGAAGAAATATCGTATTTTATTTAGTATCGTAGAAGATGAAAATACTAGAATGGTTAAAATTCACCGCGTTCGCCACAGTTCTCAACAAAATTTTGATTCTTTAAAACAGCTTTTGGATAATGATGAAGAAGAGTAAAAATGTTCTTGTGTTGAGGTAGTCCATTCATCGCCGATCGCTCTAGATCGATATTCGTCGAGATGCGGGCCTTTTTCTCAATCAATAATCTGCCCGCGTCGCAAACTATTCATCCCGGCAAACTCGCGATCGCGCTATCCGTCAAAGCCTGCAAATCCGCATCCTCCGCATAAACCTCCGCATATAAATCCGCCGACATCTCCAACGAATCTAACTCTTGCTACAACTAACCAACAGCAAATCCTGTATATTGCCTAACCAAAGGTTCGTGAAATGCTAAAACTATATCTTCTTTCGGAACACCTAACTTAACTAACTCATCAGCTATCCCAATCTCAGTGCCATCGTACTGTATCCAAATCTTGCCGTCTTTGATGTCTAAGTGGAAGAGACAACCATACCTGCGATCGCGATTTTTCCAACCTGCATATACTAATTGATAATGATCTCGCTTAGTATCAAAGATTGTCTCTCTGTCCACATCCGGGTCTGGAGTACCCAAATTAGCATACTCCTGCAATAATTGTTGAATGTATGCTCTGTAATTTTCTAATTTGTTTTCCATTGCACAATCGCCTCATTAGTCACATCGTAAATAATTAGCTTGACTTCAAAACGTTGAATTATTTTTTGAATCAACTGAAGGCTGAAAAAAGTTTTATAAGTACCATTAGGAACAGCTAAATATAATTCTCGATCGGGGTACTGTTCTTCTAAAGCTACCCGATAATTGATAAATTGTCCCATGGCAGTATGAAACTCATAGATATTTGAAGTCCCAATAAAGCTTTTTACCTCAACTGCTATCTTTGTGCCGTTTTTTTCGGCGGCAATTAGCTTTTCTGCTCCCAAATCAACATACATTTCGACTCCACCCACATCCAGCTTCAAGGGGTCGTCGGTAATTATCCAATTTTCTGTTTCAAGAGCTTTTCGGACAGCTTTATGGAAAACATCTTTGGCAGGCATTTTTAATCTGTTTACTACGGAAAATAGTATTATACCAAATCCTGCTTTAATACTCCTTCTATCTCTTAGTCCGCGCAGGCGGACTTTGTTTGTATAGAAGCGATTTCAATGCCCGATCGCCCGCCCGATCGCCCGATCGCCCTGAATAAAAGCTACTATCGGAAATACGGGCGATCGCATTAAACGCCCCACATACCCTGCCAGAATGCCAAACAACTTGGAATTAATGTTCGATCCGTGGCAATATTAAGGAAATGTTAAGTTATGCGACGCGATCGCAAACAAAACTTCCCGCAGAAGATAGTCCCGCTAACCCACCGTTCCCATTTGGAGCCAACCCATCTATGATTCCCAACCATTCCTTCGAGGCTGACGAGCATTCTAGCAAACCCGACAAGCCCGAGGAAGCTTGCGGCGTTTTCGGTATCTACGCACCGGGTGAAGATGTCGCCAAGTTGACCTACTTCGGCTTGTATGCTTTGCAGCACCGAGGTCAGGAATCCGCCGGAATTGCCACCTTTGACGGTGAAACAGTCCACCTGCACAAGGATATGGGACTGGTTTCCCAAGTCTTCAACGAATCGAATTTAGGTCATTTGCCCGGTAACTTGGCTGTAGGGCACACTCGCTACTCTACTACCGGCTCGTCGCGGGTTGTCAACGCTCAACCTGTGGTTGTCGAAACTCGCTTGGGAAGTCTGGCTCTAGCACATAACGGGAATCTTGTCAATACAAAAGAATTGCGGGAAGAATTGCTGTCTCGGAAGTGCGAGTTTGTCAGCACCACGGATTCAGAGGCGATCGCAGTTGCGATCGGTTGGGAGGTAGACCAGGGCAAAGACTGGCTGGAAGCTGCAATCAGTGCCTTTGCTATGTGCCAAGGAGCCTTTAGTTTGACGATCGCCACCCCCCAAGGCGTCATGGGAGTCCGCGACCCCCACGGCGTCCGCCCGCTGGTAATTGGCACCCTCCCCACAACTCCGCAACGGTACGTTTTAGCATCGGAAACCTGCGGATTAGATATTATCGGTGCTGAATTTTTGCGGGACGTAGAACCGGGAGAATTAGTTTGGATCACAGAGGAAGGTATGGCTTCTTTCCACTGGAGCCAGCAGCAAAAACGCAAACTTTGCGTCTTTGAAATGATCTATTTTGCTCGACCAGACAGCATTATGGAAGGTGAAAATTTATATACCTACCGACTGCGGATCGGGCGGAGGTTGGCAGTCGAATCTCCGATTGATGCTGATATAGTCATCGGTGTTCCCGATTCTGGAATCCCAGCGGCGATCGGCTTTTCTCAAGCTTCCGGCATTCCTTACGCCGAAGGATTGATTAAAAATCGCTACGTCGGACGCACTTTTATTCAACCGACTCAGACAATGCGCGAGTCAGGAATCCGCATGAAACTCAACCCTCTCAAAGATGTGTTGGAAGGAAAGCGGGTAATTATTATCGACGATTCTATCGTCCGCGGCACTACCAGCCGCAAAATTGTCAAAGCCTTGCGGGATGCGGGCGCAACCGAAGTTCACATGAGAATTTCTTCGCCCCCGGTGACTCATCCTTGTTTTTACGGCATCGACACCGACAATCAAGATCAGTTGATTGCTGCTACCAAATCCGTCGCCGAAATCGGCACTCAAATTGGGGTGGATTCCTTGGCTTTCTTGAGCCGGGAAGGAATGTTGAGTGCGACTAACGAAGACACGAAAAGTTTTTGTTCGGCGTGTTTCACCGGCGATTATCCGATCGAGATTCCGGAAATGGTCAAACGGGCGAAGCTCTTATTAGAAAAGGCTGCAACTTAAACAGTTGACAGTTGACAGTTGACAGTTGACAGTTGGCAGTTTGTAGGGGCGGTGGATGGTGCGGGCCCGCCCTCTTCGTTAACCGTTAACCGTTAACCGTTAACCGTTGACAGTTGGCGGTTGCTACTTAATGCCCCATCCCTCCGCTTCGCTTCGCCCATGCCCCATCCCTCCGCTTCGCTTCGCCCCATGCCTCATGCCTCATGCCATAACTTCTTGTCAGAGTGTATGTAGAAATGTTACATTAACTTAGCTCTGCCATTGGCAGACTGGAGGTAGTGCCTCCAGAAAGTGCGATCTCAAATTGAAGTCGCATTTCGTACCAACAACGGACACATAGGATTTTTTTAGATAACAGGGTCGATCGCGCTAAATCTCCCCAGACAACTATTCTACAAGCCAACTTGCTTGAGAATCGCGGGCGGGCGATTCATGCGAAACTAAAGAACTTTAGAAACCCTTGCAGAGTAAAAAATATGGCTCCTTGCGGGCTGAAAGTGAAAGTTAAAAGGCGGAATGCGGTTTCTCAAGTCAGCTTAAATCGGAAACTTCGTGCAATTAGATACTGTTCTCAATCAGCCGAGCAATACAAGCTCATCCTCTCGTACAAAAGAGTTACCTTTTACTCTTCAAGATGTCAAAGCAGCCATTCCAGCCCATTGTTTTGAACCCTCGGCTTGGAGATCTCTAGCTTATTTCTTTTTGGATCTTGGAATTATCGCAGGTTTATACGCGATCGCCTACAGCCTAGATTCCTGGTTGTTTTATCCAATCTTCTGGTTCATGCAGGGAACCATGTTTTGGGCATTGTTTGTAGTCGGGCACGACTGCGGGCACGGTTCATTTTCTAAGAGCAAATGGCTCAACAACCTGATCGGACACCTTTCCCACGCACCCATTCTCGTACCCTTCCACGGTTGGCGGATCAGCCACAGAACCCACCACGCCAATACAGGCAGCTTGGACAACGATGAAAGCTGGTATCCAGTGTCGGAGAGCAAATACAATCAAATGCCCTGGTACGAGAAGCTAGGACGCTTTTATTTGATGTTATTTGCCTATCCAATTTATCTGTTTCGGCGATCGCCCGATCGGGTAGGTTCTCACTTCATGCCCGGTAGCCCGATTTTCCGTCCTTCCGAAAAAGCGGACGTATTGACGAGTTCCGCATCCTTGGTATTGATGGTAGCCTTTTTAGGCGCGTTAACCTATCAATTTGGTTGGCTGTTTTTACTGAAGTTCTACCTAGTTCCCTACGTAATCTTCGTAATGTGGCTGGATTTGGTAACATTCCTGCACCACACAGAAGCCGATATTCCCTGGTATCGCGGAGATGACTGGTATTTCCTCAAAGGTGCGCTATCTACGATCGATCGCGATTATGGAATCATCAATTCCATCCATCACGACATCGGCACCCACGTCGCCCACCACATCTTCTCGACAATGCCGCACTATCACTTGAAGGAAGCCACAGAAGCCATCAAGCCACTGTTGGGCGATTATTATCGCAAATCAAGCGATCCAATTTGGAAGAGCTTTATTCGCTCTTACTGGGATTGTCACTTTGTTTCCGATACAGGTTCTGGAGTTTACTACGAATCGCCTAACTCTCGGAAATCGAATTAAGTTAGCAGGTTAACTTAAAATTATTTCGAGTTAAAAACCCGGTTTTTCAAGAAAACCGGGTTTTTTATATTATCGGAATTTATGTATTGCCTTTCGCATTTCGGCTACCATATTTGGAGCAACTTATTAATCTATTCATATCACGTCTGGTCGATTACCATCATAAAAACCGTTCGTAGTGTGGACTTTAGTCCGCAATATACTGCGGACTAAAGTCCACACTACGAACCTTAATCAAAATTAATAAATGCTGAGAGCGCTATTTGTGTAAAAACCTAGAAAAATCTTGTTAAAGTAAGAGGACTCAGATTTTGCATCCACAGACTAGGCAGGCGAGATACTTACCTGCAAGAGGTTAATTTTTCTTGTGAGATGGGCTGGAAAACTCATCTCACGTAAAATAAGAAAAGCAAGATATCAGAAGACTAATTTAGGAGTGCTGTAAAGCCATGACTGTGGAAGAAGCACTGAAAATTTTAGATAGTGCGATCGCGCCAACTTCTCTGAGCAACATCCAAGAGATCGTATTTCGCCAATCTTGGGAAGGGCTATCTTATTTAGATATTGCCGGTAGCGCTGGCTATGATGCTAGTTATATAAAAGATGTGGGTTACAAGTTATGGCAACTACTCAGTCAAGCACTTGGAGAAAAGGTTACTAAAAGCAATCTTCAAGCAGTAATAGGGCGGCGATCGCGTCAGGTATCCGTAGAATCCTCCAGCACAGAGATACAAAAAATACAGCCGCTGCAACAGCAAATTCAACAACAAGAATTTTCTACACACCGCCACTGGGGAGAAATCGTTGATGTCTCCGCATTCTACGGACGAAATCAGGAATTAGGGCGACTGCAACAATGGATTGTGAGCGACTCCTGCCGTTTGGTTGCCTTGATTGGAATGGGTGGAATTGGCAAAACGTCACTGGCTGCAAAAATCGCGATCGCACTTCAAAATAACTTTGACTTCCTGATCTGGCAATCCTTACGCAACGCGCCACCAATTGAAGATGTATTGTTAAATTTGATTCAAATCCTTTCTGGGCAGCAAGAAACTGCACTCCCGACATCGCTGTCGGCTCAAATTTCTCAAGTGATGGGATATTTGCGTGCCTCGCGCTGTCTTTTAATCCTCGATAACCTTGAGGCAATTCTCGGCAGTAACGATGGCGCAACGTCCCCCGCAAATTTATCCAGCCCAGAAGCACAAAGACAGGCAGGATGCCTGCCAAACCAGAGTTTTTCCACAGGTATAGTAGAACAATATCGAGAAGGTTACGAGGGATATGGGGAACTTCTGACACGAGTGGGAAGCGAAGGCCATTCCAGTTGTCTGCTACTAACAAGTCGGGAAAAACCCACAAATTTGATGCCGTTGGAAGGCGAAAATTCACCTGTGCGAACCTTACCCTTAATCGGCTTAAGTTCCGAGGAAGTGCAAGATATTTTACAAGGCAATGGGTGTTTTTCCACAACAGAA
This sequence comes from Microcoleus sp. CAWBG27, assembly GCF_020883145.1. NCBI lineage: Bacteria > Bacillati > Cyanobacteriota > Cyanophyceae > Oscillatoriales > Microcoleaceae > Microcoleus > Microcoleus sp. CAWBG27. Next base: position 2,882 of record NZ_JAHREU010000070.1, on the reverse strand, counting down.
ACAGATTGGGTAAATTTAACTCAACATTATTGCGGAAATCCCCTAGCGCTCAAAATTGTCTCCACAACCGTGCGAGATTTATTTGATGGCAATATTACCAACTTTTTGGAGCATGGAGCGATCGCGTTTGGAGATATCAATATTCTGCTCGACGGGCAATTTCGTCGTTTGTCCGACTTGGAAAAGCAGATCGTGTACTGGCTGGCGATCGATCGAGAATGGATAACGCTTGCCGAGTTACGGGCGGATTTTGTTTCTCTCCCTTCACAATCTAAACTGCTGGATGCTCTGTTATCTCTCAGAGGGCGATCGCTGATCGAAAAAAATGCCGGACAATTCACCTTGCAACCTGTGGTAATGGAGTACGTTACCGAACAGTTGATCGAGCGATTCGAGCGGGAAATTCAGTCGCAGAATCTAGATTTATTCATAACCCACGCCCTGATTAAAGCCGAGGCTAAAGATTACGTCAGAGAAAGCCAAACTCGCTTAATTTTAGCACCGCTTGCCGAACGACTAATCGGCGAATACCGCTCTAAGAAAGAGGTTGAATATCAACTAAATCAGGTTTTGTTTCAGATGCGATCGCAATTTCCCAACTCAGCGGGCTATGCGGGTGGCAACTTGATTAACCTGTTACTTCAATTGAAAATAAATTTAAGCGACTATGATTTCTCGTACTTGAGTATCTGGCAAGCTTATCTGATTGGTACAAACTTGCATCGAGTGAACTTTGCCAATTCCGATCTATCTAAATCCGTTTTTACCAGCAATTCAAATGGGGCTGTATCTGTTGCCTTTAGCTCCGATGGTAAATTTTTGGCAGTCGGCAATGCGGATGGTAAGATTCGAGTTTGCCGAACCCAAGATTATCGAGATTTTCTCACCTGTGAAGGACACACCAGTTGGATTGCTCGTGTTGCTTTCAGTCCCAACAATCAAACTTTAGCAAGTGCCTCTTTTGACCATACCGTCAAGTTATGGGATTTGGCTACTGGTGAGTGTATTCAAACATTAACAGAGCATACCGGATGGGCGGATTCTGTTGTATTTAGTCCCGACGGTCGAACCTTAGCTAGTGGGAGTTGGGACTGCACAATTAAGTTGTGGGATGTGGCAACTGGTGAATGTTTAAAGACGCTTCAGGGACATACGAGTTTTGTAACTTCGGTGATTTTTAGTCTCGACGGTCAACTTTTAGTAACTTGTAGTTACGACAAAACTATAAAATTGTGGCTGCTTGAAACAGGGGAAATTATTAACACATTGCAAGGGCATACACACATCATTCGGTCGATCGCTTTTAGTCCAAATGGTCAAACTTTGGTCAGCGGCAGTTGGGATGGTACTGTTCGTTTGTGGGAGATTTCTACAGGAGAATGTTTAAAGATTCTGCGGGGACATACCGATCCTGTTGCAGGAGTCGCATTTAGTCCCGATGGTTGCGCGATCGCCAGTGCGAGTTATGATTGCACAGTTCGACTCTGGGATGTTGCAACTGGACTGTGTTTCAAAATTATGCAGAAACACTGCGGTTGGATTTGGTCGATCGCATTTCACCCGCAAGGTCATACTCTGGCAAGTGGTAGCTTAGATTGCACCGTCACCCTCTGGAATCGGGAAACAGGAGAATCATTCAGGACGCTGCACGGCTACAGTGCAGGGATTAAATCGCTTGCCTTTAGTCCAAACGGGCAGTTATTAGCCAGCGGTAGCGATGACACAACGCTCAAATTATGGGATGTCCCATCTGGTGAGTGCAGCAAAACACTGCAAGGACATACAAATTGGGTTTGGTGGGTTGCCTTCAGTCCAGATGGTCAAATGCTTGCTAGCAGCAGTAATCGTGGCATTATCCGCTTGTGGGATGTCGCTACAGGTCAATTGCTGCGGGTAATGCAGGGAAGTACAAGCATTCCGAATGTCGTGTTTGCCATTAGTTTCAGTCCAGACGGTCGCACATTGGCAAGTAGCGATAATGCTCATACTCTCCGATTGTGGAACGTTCAGACTGGTGAATGCTGCCAAATTTTGTCAGATAATTGTCGTGCTTGGTCAGTTGCTTTCAGTCCAGATGGCACAATTTTAGCCAGTGGCAGCGATGATAGACTGGTGAGATTGTGGGATGTGGGTTCTGGGGAATGTTTCAAAACCCTTTCAGGTCATACCAGTTTGCTGTTTTCGGTTGCTTTTAGCCCAGATGGAAAGATTCTGGCAAGTAGCGGTGACGATAAAACGATAAAACTGTGGGAAGTTGAGTCGGGAGAATGTCTGAAAACCTTGCAAGGTCACGCAGCTTTAGTTTGGTGCGTGCGGTTTAGTTTAGATGGGCGAATTTTGGTCAGCGGCAGTCACGATAAAACAATTAAGTTGTGGGATGTTTGCTCGGGGGAATGCGTCAAAACCATCCAGAACTATACATCTGAAGTTTGGGCGATCGCAATTTCTCCCGATGGTAAAACCACAGCCAGCGGCAGCGCCAATGGAGCTATTAATCTGTGGGAAATGGAGACGGGAGAATCTGTTGGAAATATGCGATCGCCCAGGCTGTATGAAGGCATGAATATTGCTGGTGTCACGGGTATAACCGACGCTCAAAAATCAACACTCAAGGCGCTCGGAGCAGTGGAGACTGGTAATAGTTATTAGTCAGATCGTGTCGTTAATTTGGTGGAGTTGAGCAATTAGGTCAGAAATTAGGAGAAGAGGAAAGAGGAAATCAGCTAAGTTGACCAATCTTGAATTGAAAGCCCTGAAACCCACATTCCGCAGATGTGGGTTTGATTTTTTTACCAGTTGTGAAAACTGGAAGCCCAAAAACTTTTGGGCTGAACCTATGCGGTTTTAGAGTTACAGATACTTGTCAAATTCACCTAAAATAA
>NZ_JAHREU010000007.1:98940-170546 GCF_020883145.1 Microcoleus sp. CAWBG27 | reverse complement strand
CACCTAATTATCAAGAATTAGCCAAAGCCATAGAGTTGGGGTTCAGTCAAGTTACATCATCAAATATTTTTAACTGGTTTACGCACTGCTGTTATTGTACCTCATCTTTCTGAGAAAGGCTATATATTTTTATACTAATACCGGATTTTCGAGGCATGACACAAAGAAAGATTGTAAGTGCGATCGGGATGGCGACTGTTTGGGCGATCGGCTTAGCAACTACAGGTTTAATAATTTTCGCAGCCAATGGTTCGTCAGTCAAGCATCAAATCCGACAATTGCTTGTAGCGAGGGAATGCCGGGGGTGCAATCTTTCCGGGGCCAATTTGAGTGCAGTTTTTCTCGAAGGCGTCAATTTAGAAAAAGCCAACCTAAAAGATGCCAATTTATGGAGTTCCCATTTAGTAAATGCTAACTTGAAACAAGCAAATTTGGCTGGTGTTTACCTGATAAGCAGCAATTTGGTAGGGGCTAATCTGGAAGCAACCAATCTGGAAAGTGCTTGGTTGGAGGATGCTTATTTGGGAGGTGGTAAGTTAAAAAATGCTAATTTTAAAGGTGCTTTTATGAAAGGTATTTTTCTAGTTAATGCTGACTTGGAAGGAGCGAATTTGGAGGGGGCAAATCTGTGGATGGCGAATCTGGAAGGTGCTAATTTGCAGGGTGCTAATTTGAGAAATGCTTTGCTGTTGGAGACAAATTTGACCGGGGCGAATTTAAAGGGCGCGGTGATGCCTGACGGCACGCCGCACGAATGAAAGTCTGTTGTAGGGTGCCTCGCCACCAACCGTTCCAAAGAGCGATCGACCATCTATGAGCGACGCACCAGAGTGGTAAAGTTGTAGGGTGCGTCGCCGCCAACCATTCCCAAGAGCGATCGACCATCTATGAGCGACGCACCAGAAAGTCGATCGATCGAGAGACGAGAGTTGACAGTTACCAGTTACCAATTACCAATCTAACATTGCATTTTTTACCTTTACTTCTGTTTTTCGATAAAGGCATCAGGAACGGAATAGCATATCTTCTGGCTTGTACTTGAGTTTGAGTTTGTCTCCACTTACCTCTATAGCTGTAGACAACTTAATGTATCTGCGATCGGGGATTGTGAATAGGCGATCGCTACCTCCTGCTAGAGATTTAACAAATTCTTGAACAGTTTGATTTTTATTAGATGGGCGGCGGTAGAAAGTTTCCAGCCGCCGCCACAGTTTAGGAAAAATTGGCGGTAATTCGGCAAGATTCACGGGCGGTTTGATGGTAACTCCTTTGTTAGAAAGATCCTGTGACCAAATTCCTAGATCTGCTTTTCTAGCAGCCTTCACAGCTTCAGTCATGACATCCCGCAGTTCTTGATAGAGGGTTTCATAGAACATGGGATAAACCCATCCTTCTGCAAGGAGTTGGTAATTGATACTTTGCTGGAGTAAATCGGACTCCAAGAAAATAGGCGTACCATCTGCTTCAGGAGAATCGCCCGCAAACGCAAAACAAACAGGCCTGCCATTTTTGTCAGCCTGGCCGGACAAGATATATCCCGGCAATCCGTTTTTATTGCCACCCAATAGTTCAATATTGCGGGCGGTAGCATCCGATGAAAAAGGTTTTTTTGCTGCTTTTTCCAGGGCGTCAACTGCTTCATATCGAAGTTGGACTTCTCCTCCTGGTTTAATATCCACTCGTCCTTCGAGTTGGTCAAATAGGGTATCATCATCTGCGAGAAATCTCACCGAGTCACCATCTGGGAAACCGCTGGTAGGATTGAAGACACCTTTAATAGTTATAAATGACACGATTTAAACCTCCCGATCGCTATTGATATTGCAGGGACTTTACTATGATACACTAGAGGCAGATTTGATTGATGGACGTTCGATCGCGATCGAGCCGAAATTCGGGTTAAATATTTATGCGATCGATCGGCGATCGAAATCGCTTTGTAATCCGCCTTAACTCAAAGAATAAACCACCCCGATCGCCCTGCTGGTGAGAAAAAGTGACCGATTTGTGTGAAGCTTTGTAAAGGGGTCAATTGTTGAATTAGGGGAAAGGGCGATCGCACTTGCAGCCTTCATTTCCCGTTATTTGGTGAGGAGATGAAGGAGTGATGGGGTGCGATCGCCTTAACTAGACTTTACTTAGGCGGGGAACCTTCTGCAAATCTTTGAATAGCTTTTGGTGCGAAAGCAGCAGCTAAAAAAGCAGTTGTAATGTCTTTGCCAGCAGAACTATTAGTAGTTATTGCGATCGCGCCAAACACAATTGCTGCAATCAGTGCAATAAAACTCATGGCTCGCATTGCCGAGTATTGTCCATTATTCTCCTGAAAAAATTCGGCAAATTCCTCTCCATGTTCAGAAGAATTTGGTTTAGTCTCAATCATAGAAGAATGTGTCATTTGATTAACTTCCTAAATGTTTAAAGTTTAACTAAGTCCTAACTTAGACTGAAATACGGAACGTTATGATTAACAGCCATAATTTACCTCAAGCTAAGTTTTTTATCGGAATTAGAAATATTGTGTTAGCAGCTTTTTCTCTGCCTTAACTCAATCAAAACCTAAACCCGATCGCCCTGTCGGTGAGAAAAAGTGACAGGTTTTTGTAAAGGTTTGTAAGTTGTCGAGCTAGGGGAAAGGGCGATCGTACTCTTCAAAATCATTTCCTGTTCTTTGGTCAGGAGATGAAGGGGTGAAGTGCGATCGCTACTCTAATAACGAGCAGGTTGGCGTTGCGGGCGATCGAACTGATGGAGCACGTGAGGGCGATCGTTGAGAAAGATGATAGGTTAAAAATGCAGAATTTCCAGCATTGGGAACAACAGACTTTACAAGCAGGTCTGCTGGTGTCATGGTTGAGCAGCATAATGACTAGCTTCACCGGAGGGCGATATACTTTGCAAGATTACAATTGTTGTAATGAAAGCAGCTCAATTTTGTATTTATAGTGCCGTCCCCGGTCGCGCATATAATATGTGACTGAGGACAGCATATAAAGAAACAATGCTTTTTACACAAATCAGATGCTCCCTTGTCTAATCTCCGTTTAGCTGCAAGAATTGGTTATATCTTTGGCGAAATTACGTTAGCGAATTAACCATAATGCTTGCCCACCAAGGCGATCGTTTTTTGTAATATCAACATCAATATTGATGCCATGCACTATTATATCAAGCTGAGTTTGAGTCATTTGATAACCACGAATTGCTACATCTGGCACAAAGCTAGGTGATGTCCAGTAATGCTGACAAGTCAAAGAGTGAAAAAGCTGATCTCCAGTAAGTAATTCATCAAACCCTAGATAAATACCTGGAACATATCCAACAGAACTAACTTGTGCAAACCAGTTGTTGCAGTAATTGATAATATCGTTGTCAGGTGTACCGACAAAAATACCTTCAAGATCCAGCCAAATATTCATGCCAGCAGGCAATCCAGCAAAGATAGCATTATTTGCTGCGTGATTGCCAGTTTGAGTTCCCCGAGATCCACTCGGAACCCACCCAGGGTTTCTGACGTGCTGAACTGCCATAAGACCTAACCCAGAATTTAGAATATCGTCAGCCTCTTCTCGGGTTAAATCACCATCAGCGACTTGATCGTCTGTTGAAAAAAGAGAAAGATATCTTATGCAAAAGGTAAATCCATCATTTTTGAACTTTCGAGCTGTGCCTGGAGTAACAATCTCGCTGGTATCAAATCCTCGGGAATTTGCTGGTGCTTTTTGAATCCTACCTACTAATGCAACCATTTTTATTTTACCTCATTGATAATTTAGGAATATTTTTCGCTAACTATTTCTGATGAGTATTATCTAACTTCTAATTCTGTCGTTGATGCAGTCAAATAGTTAGGATAGTTCACTGGTTCCGCATATCTGCGGTTTAAATCCAAAGAGTCTGAACAGATTTTTCTCTGCCTTGATTCAAAGAATAAACCACTCCGATCGCCCTGCCGGTGAGAAAAAGTAACCATCTTTTGTAAACTTACGTAAATTCCCCCGATCGCCCTGGCGGTGAGAAAAAGTAACTCTCTTTTGTAAACTTACGTAAATTCCCAGATCGATTTTAGATTTCACCTTATCCGAAATCCGGTTTAAATACCCCCTTATTTCTTAGTCCGCGAAGGCGGACTTCGTATGTGTAGACGCGGTTTCAACCGCCGAGTGTAAAAGGTGCTAGAGCTCTATCGTTTAATTCAGTAAATTTATTTTTTATCCTGAAAAGCAACCCCCAATCAGAATAATCGGTAAATCTACTGAATAAATCTAAATAACAAACTATGACAGCACAAGAGGCGATCGCCCTAATCGATAATCTGTTACAATCTCTTAACAAAAAGCAAAAACTCACTGACATTCAATCCCGCGTCTTTCTGGAAACTTGGGAAGGAGATTCTTATCAAGAAATAGCCGATCGCCACAAATACGAACACGACTATATCAAACAAGTCGGTTCGCATTTGTGGCGCAATCTCTCTCAAATTCTTGGCGAAAAAGTCTCAAAGCAAAATCTGCAAGCAGTCTTGCGCCACTACCAGGATTGCAGTGCGGGCATCCAAGATTGGGGAGAAGCGATCGATGTTTCCTATTTTTACAACCGCTTGCAGGAATTAGAAACATTAGAAACTTGGATTAGCAGCAATTCTACTCGTGCGATCGGTATTTTTGGACTTGGCGGCATTGGCAAAACTTCTCTGTCTGTCAAACTCGCCCAGCAAATTCAATCTCAATTTGAATTTGTTATCTGGCGGAGTTTGCAGCAAGCACCGACATTAGATGTTATCGTCAGCAATATTTTACCAATTTTAACTAATTCATCAGCAACAAATAATTCTATTCTCGCTCTCATGGAACAGTTGCGCCACAAACGCTGCTTGTTAATTTTCGACAATCTGGAATCGATTTTACAAGGGGGAAATCGCAGCGGACAATATCAACAAGGTTATGAAGATTACCGACAGTTATTTGCGCGCATTGCTGACGAAACTCACCAAAGTTGTCTGATTTTAACCGGACGAGAACAACCCGGCGGGTTTGCCGCGCGATCGGGCGAAAATTCACCCGTGCGATCGCTCAAACTCTTCGGACTTTCACCGCCTGTATGCCAGAAAATCCTCGCCGATAAAGGATTAAAAGCAACGCTATTGCAGTGTCAAGCTCTTGTCAACTACTTTGGCGGCAATCCCCTTGCTCTCAAACTTGCTGCAACGACTATTCAAACACTTTTTGGCGGTGATATTCAGGCATTTTTAGTGCAAGGAAATACTGTTTTTAGCGATTTGTGGGATTTGCTCGATCGCCAATTCGATCGCTTGTCTCCCCTGCAACAACAAATCATGTACTGGATCGCCATTAATCAAGAAGGAGCGACCCCTGCGAAGTTAAAATCGGAAATTTTGCCCCAAGTTTCGGGACGGCAACTGATGGAAGCGTTAGAGGCGCTGGCTGAACGATCGCTAATTTTCGATGAGCGATCGCTTAATTATACCGCATCCAGCAGTTTAATGCTACAACCTGCGATCGCCGAGTATGTCAGAGAACGATTGCTCGAACGAAACTGTCGATCGAGCAATATCTAACTTTTAATAAATCCCCGGAATTAGTTTTTTTACTCGCTGGCGGTATTCTGAATAGTCGGGATATTTATCGCTCAACCAAGTTTCTTCGCGTCTGGATTTGATGTCAAAAAATATGACTAAAATGGCAGTGGCAATTAAATGAGATAAACTGAATTGAAAGATTGTCCACGCGAAGGCTGCGAAGATGCCGCCGCTGTACAAGGGATGCCGCACTATTCCGTAAATGCCTGTTTGGACTAATTCTCCGTCTTCTCTGGGATAGGGTAAAGGTGTGAGGTTTTTCCCCAAATCTATCAGTCCTTTGATGATGAAAGTTAATCCGATAGAGCTGAGAATACTTGCTAAAAACCAGGTAAGATAAATTAATTGAGTTGATTGAATTTTGAATCCCGGCAGTTGATAAACAGGTAAGATGGCAAATCCTGCGAGCAAGGCTCCTTGAAGCAATACTAAATATTCGCCGCGGCTGTTGTTGCGCCAGCCTTCGCGCGTGAAACCCCAGTCAGTTAATAGTTGTTTCATAGGAAGAGGAAAGTTCGGCTAGGGATTGTGGAACTGACATTTTTGGGCGCATCTGGTAGATTGTTTGTAGTTGCGCGATCGCGTTTAAAGAGCGCTAAAGCGCAACTACGTACCTCGGATAGAGCGCTAAAGCGCAACTACGTACCTCGGATAAAGCGCTAAAGCGCAACTACGTACCTCGGATAGAGCGCTAAAGCGCAACTACATACCTAAGATAAAGCGCTAAAGCGCAACTACATACCTATTAGAGATTTATTCTCGCCAAGGACGTGTCATTAGTTCTAGTTGGTTGACTTCATCTTGGCTTAAAGTCCAGCCTAGGGCGCCTGCGTTTTCTTCGGCTTGTTTTGCGGTTTTGGCGCCGGGAATTGGGATAACTCCGTTTTGGGCTATTAGCCAGTTTAGGGCAACTTGGGCGGGCGTTCGATCGCGCTTTCTCCCCATTTTCCGCAAGGTAGACATGACTAATTCGATTTTTTCAAGGCCCACTTTGCTGAATCGGGAGTCCATTTTGCGGGCTCCTGTAGGTGGTTCTTGGGCTGTGTATTTGTCGGTGAGCAATCCTTGGGCTAGGGGACTGTAAGCTAAAATTGTGACTCCCAATTCCCGGGCTGCACGCACAATTCCTTGTTTTTCTACTTGCCGCGATAGCAATGAGTAACGGACTTGATTTGTTGCTAGGGGAACGCCTCTGGCTGCTAGTATTTTGTGAGCTTCGCGCATCTGTTCTTCGGAATAGTTGCTGACTCCTACTGCTTGAATTCTGCCTTGTTTTACTTCGTCTGCTAAGGCATTCATCAAGGTTTCTTGACTCAGTAAAAAACTAAAGGGCCAGTGTACTTGGTAAAGGGTTATTTGTTCTACTTGCAACCGTTTTAAGCTGGCACTCAAGGCTTCGGAAACAGATTTTCCGGTGACGCGCCACGGTACAGGGCCGAATTTGGTGGCTATTTGCACGGGTTGGCTAGTTTTTTTGATAAACTGCCCCAGCAATTCTTCTGACAAGCCGTTGCCGTAGACTTCGGCTGTGTCGAAAAAGTTGATTCCGGCATCTAGGGATGTGTTGAATGCTGCTTCTACTTCGGCGGCGCCGTAGTTGCTGCCGTAGTTCCAAAATAGTTTGTCGCCCCAAGCCCAAGTTCCGACGCACAGGGGAATGACGGCTGGGCCGTTTTGTCCTAGGGTGATAGTTGTCACGGTTGGTAAATCCACAGTTATTGATTCTCTTTATTTTTATACGAATTTATACGAATAATCCCGATCGAGCTTCTAGCTGTGGGTATAATGGCTGCCGGTTGCAATATCTCAGTTACTATAAATTCAAATGTTGTGTTTATTTGAATAGTTATGCCGATCGACGATTTGCCAGATTCTACATTAACAGATTCCACGACTGCTGCTATGAAAAGAGTCAACCTGCTGACTATGTTCCGCCTGGGCTTGTTTCAGATGGGGCTGGGCATGATGTCGATTTTAACTCTCGGCGTGCTCAACCGCGTGATGATTAAGGAGTTGGCGATTCCGGCTACTGTGGTGGCTGGTACCCTGGCGATGCACCAGTTTGTGGCGCCAGCGAGGGTATGGTTCGGGCAAATGTCGGATGCTAAGCCTTTGTTTGGCCATCACCGCACGGGTTACGTGTGGATGGGAAGCGTTTTGTTTGTAATTTCGGCTTTTTTGGCGGTGCAGGTGATGTGGCGCTTGGGCGCTAGTTTAGATGCTGTGGGGTGGACGACTCCGACTTACGGCTGGGTGGGTTTGCTGGGTTTGATTTTTGCAGTTTACGGTATCGCGATTTGTTCGAGCTCGACTCCTTTTGCTGCTTTGTTGGTGGATGTTTCGGATGAGGAGGATCGATCGAAGTTGGTGGGTGTGGTGTGGTCGATGCTGATGGTTGGTATTATTATCGGGGCGATTGTCAGCAGCGGTTTGTTGAGGCAGATTGATGGGGATGTGCCGCGGGAAGTGTTGCAGGCTTCGATTAACGGTTTGTTTGTGAAAGTGCCGGCGGTGGTTTTGTTGTTGGTGGGGATTGCGACTTTTGGGGTTGAGAAGAAGTATTCTCGTTACGGGGCGCGATCGATCGCAGTTAATCGAGAAGATAAGATTACTTTGGGAAGTGCCCTGCGGATTTTGACTGCTAGCCGCCAAACTGGTTTGTTTTTTACTTTCCTGCTGGTGATGACGATTTGTTTGTTTATGCAGGATGCGGTTTTGGAACCCTACGGCGGGGAAATTTTTAAGATGCCGATTTCTGAAAGTACGCGGTTGAATGCTATTTACGGTACTGGTGTTCTCATCGGTTTGAGCGCAACTGGTTTTTTAATTGTGCCGCGGATTGGCAAGCAAAATACGATTAGATTGGGTTGTTTGTCAGTGGCGGCTTGTTTTGGCTTGATTATTTTATCGGGATTTACTGGTAATCCCATTGTGTTTAAGTCGGCTTTGATGTGTTTCGGGTTAGCTTCGGGAATTACGACGACGGGGGCGCTGAGTTTGATGTTGGATTTGACGGCTGCGGAAACTGCGGGGACTTTTATTGGCGCTTGGGGTTTGTCGCAGGCGATGGCGCGGGGTTTTGCTACGGTTAGCGGCGGTGCTATTTTGGATTTTGGCAGGACTTTGTTTGGAGTGCCGATGTTGGCTTACGGGTTAGTTTTTACTGTGCCCGCGGTGGGTATGATTTTCGCTGTGTATCTGTTGAGTCGGGTGGATGTTGCGGAATTTCAGGATAATGCTAAAAGTGCGATCGCAACTATCCTTGAAAATGAATTAGACTGAGGTTTGGTTATTGGTTATTTGTTATTGGTTATTTGTTATTTGTGACAGGACTTACCCAAAAAATGGTTCGCTCCGCCCCAAGTAGACCAAGGCGTGCCGAGGCGCACCCTACAGATAGAGTGTGTGCGTCCAGGACTGTTGTGAGTTGCTACCAATAACTAATAACTAATAACTAATAACTAATAACTAATAACCAATAACCAATAACCAATAACCAATAACTAATAACCAATGAATGATTTTTGGAACTCTATTTTAACGTTTTCTCAAACTACTGTCAAGACAATCGGACAGCAGTTTTTGAAAGATTTCGGTTCTGCACAAGCGGATGAGAAATCTGATGGCAGTTTAGTAACGAAGTCTGACAATTGGGCGGATGCAGAGATTAGAAATGCGATCGCACTTGCGTTTCCCAGTCACGGGATTTTGAGCGAGGAAGGAGAGCACGTTTTACCCGATACTGAATGGTGTTGGGTTGTCGATCCTCTCGATGCTACCACTAATTTTGCTCGGGGAATTCCGATTTGGGGGATTTCTTTAGGTCTATTATATCGCGGAACTCCAGTTTTTGGCTGCGTCCATTTGCCACCTCTGAATCAAACTTTCCACGGTTTTTATGCAGAGAATTTGGCGGACGATCCTGTATTGACAAATATGCCTCAAGGTGCATTTTTAAACGATCGCCCGATTCGCCCGAGTGATGATAAACTGAGTGGAAATCATATTTTTAATTTGTGTTCGCGGAGTGTGGGAATTGGGCCTCATCTTCCGAGTAAAATTCGGATGTTGGGGATGGCTAGTTACAATTTTTTAATGGTGGCTTCCGGTGTGGCGATGGGAGGAGTTGAAGCGACTCCTAAAATTTGGGATATTGCTGGGAGTTGGGTAATTGTCAAGGCTGCGGGTGCGGTTTGGCTACCGCTGGAATCCCAAGCGATTTTTCCGCTGGAAGTGGGTAAGAATTATGCGAGGGTTTCTTTTCCAACTTTGGTGATGAGTCGCCAGGAATTGGTGTCGGTGTTTTTGCCGTTTGTTGAAGCTTGGAAGAAGAAAAAAATGGGCTAATCTTAAAGTCGCCTCGAACCCAATAGGTTCGTAGTGAGGACTTTAGTCCTTCTTTGTTGCGGACTAAAGTCCTCACTACGAACCTGTTTTATTTTAATGGAGCGATCGCACAAATCCCACAAATCGTACAATAGACCTCTTGCAAAAGAGTTTTATGATATAATTAAAGATTTTGCTGAGAGTTGATTGAATCCATACTCTTAACTTATTTTCACTTTGGTCTTGTTATAAATAGGATAAAATGCTATAAAGTTCTGTTGTCGTTACAAAACGAGTAAATCATGAAAAATCAATCTTATCTAAATTTAAAACCTTCTCAATTTCAACGTAGATTTGGTATCAAAATTCAAACTCTCAAAGCAATGGTTAATGCCCTCGAAAACTTCCGGCTAGAAAATCATAAATACAGGACGCCGCACCATCTTAACTCTCGAAGAACAGGTCTTAGTCGCCTTGGAATATTGGAGAGAATATCGAACATATTTTCATATTGGGACAAATTGGGGAGTATCTGAATCAACAATTTGCCGAATTGTCACTGATATTGAATCAACTTTAATGAAAACAGGAAAGTTCCGTATTCCGGGGAAAAAAGCATTACTCAAAGACTCTGATTATCCAGAATTCGTGGTGATGGATGTCACAGAAACAACTATTGAACGACCCCCAAAAAAACATAAAAGATATTACTCAGGTAAGAAAAGTGTCATACTCTAAAAACTCAATTGGTAATCAATCAAGAGACAAAAGAAATTATTTGCACTGCTTTTGAACCAGGGCATTGCCACGACTTTAACTTGTTTAAAAAAGTGAAATTTATTTTTATCCGGAAACAAATAGCTTACAAGATAGTGGCTATCAAGGGATAAAAGACTATCACACTAATAGTTATATCCAGAAGTGTTGAATGATAGGAAAAGATTGCTAAAATTGACAGACAAATGTATAATAGGAGAGTTATAAATTATCAATAATCAACTAAAATGTTATTTTCTAACTTCCCCAAAATTGTCAAACGGTATCTCGCCCATTTACCCAAAGATGATTATCCTGTTTTAGATAGCTTCACATTTGTTTCCTGCTGGCTAGGGTTTAGTTTTGACCAAAGTCTCGATACTATGCGTTCCCTATTTTCCCGTTTAAACAGTCGAGATATTTCCCTAGATATATCAACTTTTTTCAAAGCTAGTAAGCATAGAAATATTGATGTTTTTGTAAAAATTTTTGAAAGATTCCAAGCCGATATAAAACGTCAATCAATCAACAAAGATTGTCTCAGCTTATTCCCTTTAGATTCAACGATAGTTACCTTGACAAGTAAATTACTATGGCAACAGGAATACCATCAAGTAAAGTTATTTGCTGGAACAGACAATGAACGGGGAATAATTGATGGAGTACACATTCATTTTGGTCAAGGTCATGACAGTGAGCATGGAGATGAAACCATATCAGCGACACCTCAAAATGGAGTCGCTGTAATGGATAGAGGTTTTTCTAGTTCTGAACGTGTTCAAGCATTGCTAAAAAGAGAAAATCAATATTTTGTACTACGAATTAAGAATAATTCTACTATCAACATGAAGGAAGATGGAACTTATGAAGTGTGGAGTGACAAACGAAAAGTTCAAGTAAGATTAGTGACTTTTTCAGATTTAGAAACACGGACTGAATTTAGGTTTGTTACTAATTTACCTGAATCAGGAAAATTAGCATACACTAAGGTCGAAATTGGAGAAATTTATCGAAGACGATGGCAGATTGAATTGCTGTGGAAATTCTTAAAAATGTATTTAAAATTAGCTCGTCTAATCACTAAAAATACTAATGGAATTAAGATACAAATCTATGCTTGTTTGATTTGTTATTTGTTGCTTCAGTTAGTTGAAGTTCCTAATGAAATTGGAAATAAATTATTAGACAAGTTGCGATATTTACAGGCTTTTATGTGTGTGAAAATCAGCTATATTCACTGGTTTAAGGAACTTGTTTTCAATTGCTGAAATCAGCAGTTGATAGGATTCGTATGTCTATTTTCAGAATCCTATTAATAAGCATTCAACACTTCTGGGGATTGGGTGGAGTTCACCTGTGGAGAAAGTCGAGAAAAGGAAACAATTAATCATCTTTAGCAACCTAACTCGAAGCTGGATCTAGAGAAAATTACCTACATTTAAAAAATATTTCATGATTTTAGCAAAAAACTCTAGTAAATTTACGGATTTACAATACCGATAAGAAGCTTTAATTTGTATCTCAAGATGTTGTTTTCGTTAATTGCTGCTACAGACGAAAACAAACTCACGGTTGTGGGTGAAGCCTTTCAAATCAGGAATATCCAATGAACATAAAATATGGACTGACCGCTATCCTTGGGACATATTTAATATCCACATTTGGAGGAGCGACCGCTATGGCAGCCACAATAGGAGGCACAATCAGGGTTGATATAACTAGGGGCGACTTTGCAGGTATCTATACAGGTGACTTTGCCTACGACGATACCCATCTGACCAAAGTCGGCGAGGAGTTCCTGGTCATGAATGATGGTGACTATCAAGCTCGACCAGGACTGCTATCTCTGAACTTTAGATTTCTGGACTTTGCTACAGGTTTAACTCCTGTTACCTATACGGCTAGTGATGTGGACGGATTTCCAGACGCTCCTGTTTTGGCTTTCTTGAACGGAATTCCAATTCAATTTGGCTTACAAATTTTTTCTGCATCTGGAAAAGACGGACTTATGTTCGGAGATCCCAGGTCATTTAATTTCGCCTTGCGAAATGGAACTATTGGAGGTGATGGGAGTGTGAGCTTAGAAATTACTGAACCTACTACTGAATCTACTCCTGTACCGGAGAACTCCTCCCCCGTCGCCTCATTGTTGGCCTTTTTGGGCTTGGGTGGAGTTCACCTGTGGAGAAAGTCGAGAAAGGGTTAGTCAACAGAAACAAATAATCTTTAACAACCTAACTTGAGAGGAATTTCCCATGACAGTAATCGATACTCCGTTTTTGGTGACAGGTGGCGAAACTAAGAACCCACCTAGCAATGCTTTTAGTCCAAGTCAGCGCCAAATAAATATTCGCGCGCCCTTCGGCACTCCCTCTGCCGATCGATGGAGCGGTCAAAAAGTATGGCTGCTGCTTCCGGGTTTCACAAATCCCGCCGATTATTACGATTAGCCACAAATATTCTGGGTCTGAGTGACACGCGGGCCGATCATCAATTTCGACCAAACTTTTATAAAGGGGATTTTAATGTCTCTGCTCAAGTGCATGAAGGAGTGATTCCCGTTGATGCTCAATATAATCCTTTGTTTCTGGTTGCTGCTAAGCTTGATGGCGAGATAAATGACCGAATTATCTATGGGACTAACAGAAACGACGTATTAACAGGGACTGGGATTTTTGGGAAATATTACAACAACAACGGCAACCATACTTATTATTTTGGGGATGGGGACGATATTGTCTCTGCTGGCACTGGCAATGATATCATCTTCGGCGGGAATGGAGTTGACGCCCTTGGTGGCGGAGATGGAAATAATCTGATCTTTGGTGAGGCGGGTGGTGATTTTATCACTGCTGGCACTGGGAATGACACCATCTCTGGCGGGGCTGGAAATGACAACATCAATGGCGGAAATGGCAGGAATACCATTCGCGGTGATGAGGGTAATGATTATCTCACTGGTGGAAACGGCATCAATATCTTGTTTGGTGGTTTGGGGAACGACACTCTCGCAGGTGGTACCGGTCAGAACATATTAAGAGGTTCAGAAAACAACAGTTTGTCTAGTGCTGAGGTAGATACTTTAATTGGCAACAGCGGTCAATCTCTTAACACATTTTATATTGGTGATGGTACAAGAAATTGGTACTCAGTCGCTGGTGGAAATGATTACGCCTATATTCAGAGGTTTAATCCAGACAGTGACATAATTTTAGGTGGCGTGAATATTGAGGCGCAAAACCTCATCACTCAAACCTTTCTCTGGTCTGGAAGTGAATTGATTGCAAAAATTGACGGTCTCTGGGCTTCGCAAATGCAGTTCCCTGTAAGGATATTTTAGGCTTGACTTCTCCGGGTTTTGCAGAGGCGGCTGTGATTCGTTATACTTTGCAGGGTCATAGACCGTGCTTTTTCACCAGCCCCAAGAATGGTAAAATTGTCACAACCCGAACAGAAAATTAGTCCCGAGCCCTTAATTGGTTACTCGATATCAATTTACTTCAAAATCCTCATAGGGAATCAACCTTAGCTCTTGACGAAACGTCTGCCTTTTGAGCCATACTTACGGCTTTGCTTCGCGATTCTATAATTTGACCTATCTCGCGCCCCAAGCTTGGTTGGCGTTCAATCATCGTATTTACAGCATCTGAGTAGATGACAAGAACTTGCAAATCGTCAACGGCGGCGATTGATACCGGACTCGGTTCCCCACTAAATAGTGCCATTTCCCCAAAAAACTCACCACGCAAGATAGTCATTACCTCCAACTCCATGCCAAACTGGTTCCTGACTGTGACCTTAGCCTGACCCGCAATGATAATGTACAAAGCATTACCAGGCTCGCCTTGCCGGATGACCTTCTCTCCCGCACCAAACTTCTGTAAAATAGTTCCCTTAGCTAAGTCATCCAAATTTTTGGGTTCTCTAGCTAAAGGCATAAATCCAGGAATTGAGTGCAGGCTTTGGGCTAACTTAGTTGAAGCGCTATCTGCCTTATCAGCAGCTTCCACAGGATATGAGTATCGGTAACGATATAACGTTAAGTTGTTTCGCTGTGCTGCGTACCAAATTCGTGTCATAAATCGATCGACTATCTGGTCTACATCCTCAAAGTTTTTGATAAAGAACTCCACCTCATACATAATTGCAGTCTCATCATAGGATTTGGTTTTGATATTTGGTTGGGGTTCGGCTAATACTCCTTGGGTAGCCAAGGCTGTACTTGTTAGTACCTGCTTCACGAGGTTAGGCGGGCTATCGTAGGAAAAACCAATATTGAAGCGTTGGTTATAAATGCGTTCTGGTTGGCTGTAATTATGGATGATTCCTTTTCCAATGAACTGATGAGGAACGATTATCATCTGGCGCTGGAGAGTGAGCAGGCGAACCGATCGCCAATTGATATCAACTACCTCACCTTCGATATCTCCAATCCGCAACCAATCACCAACACTAAAGGGACGTTCTAGAAGCAGCGCCATGCCAGACATGACGCTACCTAGTGTATCCTGAAGCGCCAAACCGATCACAATTGAGCTAACGCCCAATCCAGTAGCAAGACCGGCCAAATCAGCACCCCACACTGCCGCTAGCACGATCGCACTTCCTACAAGCACCAAAAAAAACTTAGAAAGATCGATCAGCAATTTGGGCATCCGTGCCCGCCATGTATTAGCCTCAGCTTCTTCAAACAAAATCACATTAAGCAGCGAGAGAGATGCGTAGATGGCAGATATCCAGAACAGTGTTGCTACGAGCTTGGGAAAATTCCCATTAACGTCAAGCTTCAGGACATTCCTGATTAAAATCATCACCATTAAGACCGGCAGGACAAGGTTTTTTATAACCAGCAGGGTAGTCGCCAGCGGTCTAGCGTGCCTTTGTAGGTGATAAATAACCTCTCCTAATAAAACGACGAGGAGTGGGAACCCTAATCCGACAATTACTGCCCACATCTCCCAGTCGTTTGAAGAGCTTAAATTATTCATGGACTTCCTCCGATCCAACATTTACTGGAAGCTTATAACTTGTGATTTGCCAAGCTATTAACTTTTCTTTTCCAGATTCTTGAATTTCACCAACCAACTCAAAATCGTAGAGATCGTGCAGGCGATCGTAGATATCTTGAGACACAAAGATTGCACCGGGGGGACAAGCCGACTTCAATCTATTGGCAATATTTACGGTCTCACCCCAAACGTCATAGAGCAATTTATTTTTACCAATGACACCTGCAACTACATCTCCTGAATTGATACCGATTTCTACGTCTAGATCCAAGCCTTTTTCATAATTAAATCGGTGGACAAATGCCAGCATTTCCAAGGCAAAATCTACCGTGCGTTTGTCATGATCCAAACGTGGCACACTCAGCCCGCATACAGCCATATAACCATCACCAATAGTTTTAATCTTCTCCAAACCGTATTTTTCGGTCATTTCATCGAAGGCTGTTACCAGTTCATCAAGCAGATCGATAACTTCGGGAGCTGACATGGTTTGAGAGAGCTTAGTAAATCGATGGAGGTCGGAAAACAAAACCGAGACATGAGAAATCTGATCGGCAATTGCTCGATCGCCCTGTTTGAGGCGTTTGGCTATTGCGGGACTAAATATATTTAAGACTAATGCTTCATTTTCGCGATTTTTCTGTTGAATTAGTTGAGTTTCGGCACGAAGGCGGCCTATCGTTTGGTTAAATGATTTAGCTAAGTCTCCAAATTCATCTTCTGAACCCGATTTCACTACCGCGTCAAATTCCCCAGCCCCCACCAGGCGGGTGCTAGCGATTAACTTCTTGATGGGTCTGACAAAGATTGCGGTCAGCCACATGGCAACAACCGTGATTAGCGCGATGATTGCAGTAGCTGCGATCGCAATTGTTTTTTCAAAGGAGTGAATTGACGCATAGGCTTCGGAAACATCCATCTCCGCCAATATCACCCACCTCAATCCATCAATATCTAGTGGAGAATAAGAACTCAAAACAGGAATACGACGATAATCGTCGATCACCTGCGTGCCCTGTTTCCCAAACAACGCTTCCTTCACTGCTGTTGTTTGCGCTGGCTGTAGGAGGATTGTAGTATTGAACTCTTTGATTTTCTTGATGGTCTTTTCATCAGTACCGATAGAGGCTAAAATTTTTGCATGACCTTCTGGGTCTTCAATCTGGAAACGAGATGCAGAGCGCATTAGATAATCCGACCCAACCAGATAAGTTTCTCCTGAATCGCCCAGACCGCTTTGTTTCCAATTTTTGTTACCAGTCATCACATTGTTAATTTTGTCAACGGGAAACTGGAACGCCAAAATACCAATAAATTCCGAGCCGTTAAAGATTGGGGCAGCGATAAAAGCCGCAGGCGCACCGTAGGAAGGGCTGTAGGGCTTAAAATCTACTATTTTCACATACCCCTTTCCCTTTGCCTGTCGTGCCGCGGCGATCGCGTTCGCTAGGTTACTCTCTTTGTACGGGCCGTCGATCAAGCTTGTGGTAAAGTCGGCTTCTTTAAAAACCGTGTAGACAACAGTTCCTTCGCGATCGATCAAAAACATATCGTAGTAACCATATTTTTCAACTATATTGCGAAAAAGAGGGTGGTAGCGGGCGTGAACGCGGCTGTAAGCGCTGGCGTCGCCTGGAGTATCAAGGAGAAGTTTCTTGCCAGCGGGGTTGGGATTAGCAGCGATGTAGTGGTACTGTAGGTAACGAGCAGCGGGTGTTTTTGGCCTGTATGCTGCCAGAACAGGCGAACCCTCGTTAGTTCGCGTTAGTTTGGTTAAAAATTCTTTCTGGTAGTAGGTATCAATTTTTGCGTCAAAATTCGCTGGAATTTTAGATTTTTCAAGTTCGCTGTAAGCTGTCTTAAATTCCTGTAGGGCGGCGACTACTGTCAAGTCTTCGCTGAGGGTTTGGGTGTGGTTTTTAAGGGTTTCAAAATAATCTTGGATTTGATAAGCTTTCACAGCCCTAAGGCTGGTTAATTGATTGAAGACTTTTTCGGTCAGAATAGCTTTCCCACTGCTAGAGCATATAAACGTGCTCGCAAGCATAGCGCAAAGGCTGACTACCAGCAACATGACTATGAGTTTTGTTTTTATACTTAAATGATTCACTAATTGCATAGGATTTTTCCTGAGAGTCTGGGTATTATTTCTTTCATCTCTAAGAAGTTAAAGAGTAATCTTTCACCATTGGTAGCGATCGCTTTTGATTTATAGAACCCATTTGACATTTTTTAGCGATCGCCTCACAACAGTCGCTCTACTGCCCAACAGGACAAAAAGAGAAATCCTGGATAGCAGATTCTAAGCTGCTGTGCATCTATATTGTAGAATATCAACATATCATAGGCCAATACGGATTACTTAAGGCTTGGGAGGCTTTCAGATATTAAAGATTCTTTGTTATTCCAGTACCTCTGTGTTTAACTTTTTTGGATTTAAATCTTGAAACCGTTTTTTTAACAACTCTTGGTTTTTTCTCTTGACTCTTGGCGGTAAACTTGCATCAAGTATTTCCAAATTTAACCAAGTTTTAAAAAGCAAATTTCTTGTGGTTATAACCGCTAAATTTTTGGAACAGCACGACGAATAATTCGTGATGTAACCGTGAAAGAAAGACTTAATTGGGAAATTTATGCACTATGCGCTGTTGACGAATTAATGACCGCACAGGTGTGTCATAATAATAGACCATAAATTTATTGCACTACTTTTCTTTGTCTTTGATAACGAACATGAGTTTTTCGTTATAACAGATGTACTTTGAATTCATGAATTGTATTTTCAACTTCCCAGCTTTGATGATATAGCCTTTCTCAAAAAGGTGAGGTATAATTGACAGCTTACATAACCTCCCAGACAAAGAGGGCTGAAGCCCAACAACGTACCTCATCTTTCTGAGAACCGCTATATTCGGCAGCCAATAATTTAGTACGAAATTTTTGAGTATCCCATAAACTTGTAATTAAACGATATCTAATTTCTGCTGTTGGGTCGTTTAAATTTTAAATTGTGTACTCGATTACTCTGATTTGTATGGGTTCAAATCGCATAACTTTGCAACAAAAACTAACAGGAATTACGAAGGCACGCTATATGTAGCGTGTCTGTGTTTCGACAATAGCGATCGATCGCGCAGCGCTCTAAAAGTTGTTCGGGAGAAAATGAGAATAGAGTTTAAAGCAAGCTCAAGTTAACAAAAAATAGCGCATCCGAGCGGATTCATAGACTTCACATGATAAACATTGTGCTAGAATCCATCAATACGTAGTCGTAGGTTGGGCACAGGCCGAGAAGAGCAATCTTCTTGCAGTCTAGGGGAGGTTGTAGGTCAGCCACCATTTGGGTCTTCCCAGTTGAAAGCCACCCTGCAACATGAGCCTGGAATCTGCAACCGCAGCCGAGTGCGGCTTTTGCGGTGGGAGTGTCGCGCTAGAATTGGCATTACGAGTTAACACTCGAACAAAAGCGCTCGTTGTGCGAGCGTGACCTCAAAACGGGCACATAGCAGGTGGGAATAAACCATGTTTGAACGCTTCACAGAAAAAGCAATAAAAGTAATCATGTTGGCCCAGGAAGAAGCTCGCCGCCTGGGTCACAACTTCGTAGGGACAGAACAGATCCTCCTGGGTCTGATCGGGGAAGGAACCGGAGTTGCGGCTAAAGTCCTCAAATCTATGGGGGTTAACCTCAAAGATGCTCGGATTGAGGTCGAAAAAATCATCGGGCGCGGTTCGGGCTTCGTAGCAGTCGAAATTCCGTTCACCCCGCGCGCTAAGCGGGTTCTAGAACTGTCCCTCGAAGAAGCTCGCCAACTCGGACACAATTATATCGGCACTGAGCACCTGCTGCTGGGCCTGATTCGCGAAGGTGAGGGAGTCGCGGCCAGAGTTCTGGAAAATCTGGGAGTAGATTTGTCGAAAGTCCGCACCCAAGTGATTCGGATGCTGGGAGAAACGGCAGAAGTCGCAGCCACCGGCGGCGGAGCTCGCACTAAAACCCCAACCCTGGACGAATTTGGTGCCAACCTGACTCAAATGGCGGTCGATGGTAAGCTTGACCCCGTAGTCGGACGGCAAAAAGAAATCGAACGGGTAATTCAAATCCTCGGTCGCCGTACTAAAAATAACCCGGTACTCATTGGCGAACCCGGAGTCGGCAAAACTGCGATCGCCGAAGGCCTGGCCCAACGCATCGCTAACAACGATATCCCAGATATCCTCGAAGACAAGCGCGTCGTCACTCTCGACATCGGTTTGCTGGTCGCCGGTACGAAATACCGGGGGGAATTTGAAGAACGCCTCAAAAAAATCATGGATGAAATCCGCACTGCGGGTAACGTGATTTTGGTGATTGACGAAGTGCACACTTTGATCGGTGCTGGTGCGGCTGAAGGGGCGATCGACGCAGCCAACATCCTCAAGCCGGCTTTGGCGAGGGGCGAACTCCAGTGTATCGGCGCTACAACCCTCGACGAGTACCGCAAGCACATCGAACGCGATGCCGCCCTAGAACGGCGCTTCCAGCCCGTGATGGTCGGCGAACCGACAGTAGACGAGACGATCGAGATTCTGTTCGGCCTGCGGGAACGCTACGAACAGCACCACAAGCTGAAAATCTTGGATACAGCCCTGGAAGCCGCAGCCAAACTGTCTCACCGCTATATTTCTGACCGCTTCCTCCCAGACAAAGCAATTGACTTGGTAGACGAAGCTGGTTCGAGAGTCCGCCTGATCAACTCCCAACTGCCGCCCGCAGCTAAGGAACTTGATAAAGAACTCCGCCAAGTCCTGAAGGATAAAGACGAAGCGGTGCGTTCTCAAGACTTTGACAAAGCAGGTGAATTGCGCGATCGTGAAATGACGATCAAAGCCGAAATCCGCGCTATTTCCCAAGCCAAAAAAACCGACTCGGCGGCCCGCGGCGAAACAGATCCATCGCCAGTAGTTACCGAAGAAGATATCGCTCAAATTGTGGCAAGTTGGACGGGCGTACCGGTCAACAAACTGACTGAATCTGAATCCGAAAAACTGCTGCACATGGAAGATACCTTGCACCAGCGCTTGATCGGCCAAGAAGAAGCAGTGAAAGCCGTTTCCCGCGCCATCCGCCGCGCTCGCGTGGGCTTGAAAAATCCCAATCGCCCGATCGCCAGTTTCATCTTCTCCGGCCCCACAGGCGTCGGCAAAACCGAACTGACGAAAGCTTTAGCCGGCTACTTCTTCGGTTCCGAAGACGCCATGATTCGGTTGGATATGTCCGAATACATGGAACGTCACACCGTCTCCAAACTTATCGGTTCTCCACCAGGGTACGTCGGTTACAACGAAGGCGGCCAACTCACAGAAGCAGTCCGCCGCCGTCCTTATACCGTCGTACTGTTCGACGAAATCGAAAAAGCCCACCCCGATGTCTTCAATATGCTCTTGCAAATATTGGAAGACGGCCGCTTAACAGATGCCAAAGGTCGTACCGTGGACTTCAAAAACACGCTGCTGATTATGACCTCCAACATCGGTTCTAAGGTCATTGAAAAAGGTGGCGGCGGCCTCGGTTTCGAGTTCGGCGACAACCAAGCTGATGCTAATTACAACCGCATTCGCTCCTTGGTTAACGAAGAACTGAAGAACTACTTCCGCCCAGAATTCCTCAACCGACTTGACGAAATTATCGTCTTCCGTCAGTTGAACAGGGAAGAAGTCAAGGAAATTGCCGTTATCATGCTCAAAGAAGTGTTCGGCCGCTTGACGGAACAGGGAATCACTCTGGAAGTAACCGAAAAATTCAAGGAACGGCTAGTAGAAGAAGGCTATAACCCCAGCTACGGAGCCAGGCCCCTGCGCCGCGCGATCATGCGGTTGTTGGAAGACAGCTTGGCTGAGGAAATCCTTTCTGGCCGCATCAAAGATGGCGATATCGCTGTTGTAGATGTGGGCGACGACGGAATTGTCAAGGTGCTGCAAGGTCAAAAACGGGAATTGCTGCCCCAAGGCGCTGAGTAAGATTGAGTAAGTGCGATCGCGAGTAAAGTTGCGAAATAACCAATCTGGCGATCGCAGATAACTAGAAATCCTTACATAAAAAAGGTAGAGAATCTTAATTCTCTGCCTTTTTCATGAGTTAATATCAAGAGTAGACTTATAGCGGTTTTCAGAAAGATTCGCGGACGTTGTTGGGCTTGGGCCCTCTTAGTGGAACTGGTTATGTAAGCTGTCAGTCGTACCTCATCTTTTTGAGAAAGGCTATATTAAATCAATTTTTGATTGATAGGGAAACCGCAGATAAATGCAAATAAACGCAGATAATTGTAAGATAGTTTGCAATTTGTGCAGTTCAAGTCTAATAATTAACAGCGATATACAGCGGTTCTCACAAAGATGAGGTACGTTGTTGGGCTTGGGCCCTCTTTGTCTGGGTGGTTTTGTAAGCTGTCAGTCATACCTCATCTTTTTGAGAAAGGCTATATAGCCTTTTTTAGAAAGATGAGGTACGACTGGGCATAGGATATACCTTACTTTTTCGAGAACCGCTATATTTCAAAGGTAAGCTGTTCGTAGTGCGGACTTAAGTCCGCTCTCAGGCTGCGGACTTAAGTCCGCACTACAAACCCATTTTATGTCGCAACAGCTTATTAGATAATTTGTGGCAATTATTATAGAGAGGACTCAATGACATCTGAAGAAAAGAAGTTAGGTACAGAAGTAGCAGAAATGCAGCCTGAAACATGGTGGCAGAAAGCCTGGAAATCGCAGCGAGAAAATCTTCAGATAGTGATTATTGCTTTGGGTTTAGCAATAGTGATTCGATCGTTCGTGGCAGAACCGCGCTTCATACCCTCAGATTCTATGGTACCAACTCTGCGCGTGGGCGATCGCGTCGTAGTCGAAAAAATATCCTACTACCTAGAACCTCCAAAAACTGGTGACATCGTAGTATTTGTGCCGCCGGAACAGTTGCAAGAACAAGGCTTTACCCAAGATCAAGCATTTATCAAGCGGGTAATTGGCTTGCCCGGGCAACAAGTAGCTGTCAAAAAAGGTCTAGTTTATCTCAACGACAAACCCCTCGTCGAAAAATATATTGCCGAACCTCCTAAATACCAGTGGGGGCCTTATGTCGTCCCGGAAAACCAATACTTCGTCATGGGAGACAACCGCAACAACAGTAACGACTCTAGCAGGTGGGGATTTTTACCTAAAAAAAATATCATCGGCCGGGCTGTATTGAGGTTTTGGCCGTTTGAACGCATCGGACAAGTTTGAAGAAGTCAGTTGACAGTTGACAGTTGACAGTTGACAGTTGTCAGTTGTCAGTTGTCAGTTGTCAGTTGTCAGTTGTTATTGCAAGCCCAATGCCATAAAGACCCCATGCCCCATCCCTCGACTTGGCTTCGCGCAATTCCCAATTCCCGATGCCCATGCCTTATCCTGTACGGAAATTGCTACTAATTTTTGCGCCTTGAGCGGTAGAGAGTTCCTCCGGCAACTGATAAAATAGTACCAAAAGCAGCGGGATTTCCCGCCTAGATCAAAATCACTTCAATATTAAAAATTAGGAAAGCTATGGGATTTTTTGATTCAGAAATTGTTCAGCAAGAAGCTAAGCTGTTGTTTGAAGACTATCAATCTCTCGTCGCACTAGGCGGGAATTACGGCAAATTCGATCGCGAAGGCAAGAAGATGTTCATCGCTCAGATGGAGTCAATGATGGAGCGCTACCGTATTTTTATGAAGCGCTTCGAGCTGTCTGAAGACTTCATGGCTCAGATGACAGTCGAGCAGTTAAAAACACAGCTAAATCAATTTGGGATTACGCCCCAGCAGATGTTTGAGCAAATGAACTCAACGCTGGAGAGGATGAAATCTGAACTGGAAAAGCAATCATAAGTTGACAATTGACAGTTGACAGTTGACAGTTGGTAATTACCATTACTTCTTTCCTCCTTGCTTATTCCTTTACTCAACTTTTAACTGTTAATTATTAACTGTTAATTCATCCTTATTCCTTCGCTCAACAATCAACAGTCAACTGTTAACTATTCCTTCGCTCAACAGTCAAATGTCAACTGTCAACTAAGAGGGCTCTCACGGGGGCACTGCCCCTACAACTGTCAACTGTCAACTGTCAACTGTCAACTGATAATTAAGGTCGTTCAAAAGAGGAAGGAGATTTGAAATCTTCTTCAGGAACGCCCTGCAAAGCTTGGCTCATAAAATCGCGCCAAACAGGGGCAACGATAGTACCGCCAGTAGCACCGTAGCTCATCGGTGTGTAATCGTCATTGCCTATCCAAACAGCCACCGACAACTGCGGCACGTAACCCACAAACCAGATATCCCTTTCTGAGGAGGTTGTGCCAGTTTTCCCAGCAGCGGGCCTCCCAATTTGGGCAGCCTTGGCAGTACCGTTGTAAATTACTCCTTGCAGGGCGCTGTTGACAGATGCCGCAGCCCAGGCGTTGAGTACCAATTTGGGTTTGGGCGTGTTGTCTAGTAATACATTGCCGCTGCTGTCGGTGACTTGCACGATAAATGTGGTGTCGGAATGCCAGCCGTTGTTGGCGAAGGTAGCAAAAGCTCCGGCCATTTCTAAAGGAGTGAGGTCAACTGCACCCAAGGGTAAAGAAACTACGGGTTCCATGGGGCTTCTGATGCCGAGCACCCGGCAAATTTCAATTACTTTATTCAATCCGACTTCTTGGCCGAGCTTGACAGCGGGAATGTTCAGTGATACTTCCAAAGCTCTGCGGATGCTGACGGCACCGGAGAAGCCGCCGCCGTAGTTTTGAGGGTAGTAGTAGCCGTCGCCGTCGCGGTAGCCGACAGGGGAGTCGTAGACAACTGAATCGGGGCCGTATTTGCCTGTAGCAAAGGCAGCGTAGTAGATGAAGGGCTTAAAGGAAGATCCGGGCTGGCGGCGTGCTTGAATGGCGCGGTTGAATTCACTCTTTTGGTAATCGACGCCACCAACCATGGCTTTGACGAAGTGGGTGCGGGGATCGACGGCTGCTAGGGCAATTTGACCTTGGTCGCGATCGTAAAAAAGTCCTTGATAGTAAAGTCGATCGTGCCACGCTTTGACGGTTTCTTCGGCGATGCGCTGTAGTTTGAGGTCGATCGTAGTTTGAACGCGCATTCCACCCTTAACCACGGCATCTCGCCCAAAACGCCGTGTCAACTCCTGGACGACGGCTTGTGTGACGTAAGGAACTTGAGAGCCGCCAAAAGAAGTGATTTTGCCCAGCTTAATTTTTTGCGCTCGGGCGCTTGCTTCTTCAGCTATTGTAATCCACTTGAGTTCCCTCATCCGGGTTAAAACGATTTCCTGCCGTTCTTTTGCCAACTTGTAGTTGACGAAAGGACTGTATTCTTCGGGGGCGGAAATTAAGCCGGCCAGCATCGCTGATTCTGCAAGGCTCAAATTCTCGGCTGACTTGTTGAAATAGCTTCGAGAAGCTGTCTCTACGCCGTACAAGTTGTGACCTAAATAGATTTGATTTAGGTACAGTTGCATAATTTGGTCTTTGTTGAGAATTTGCTCCAAGCGGATAGACATTACCGCTTCAGCTATCTTGCGACTAAATTTTGATTGGGGAGATAGAAACAAGTTCTTGACTAGCTGCATCGTCATAGTCGAGCCGCCTTCAACAGTTCTACCTTTCTCTAGGTTGACTATGAGAGCTCGGGCTATCCCGCCGGGGTTGATACCTTTGTGGGTAAAGAAGTTGCTATCTTCGATCGCCAGAACAGCCCGTTTCAGGTTCGGGGAGATTTTTTCAAGGGGTACGACATCGCGGTTAGCTTCATCGTGGATGCTGGCTAGGGGCCGGCCGTTGATGTCGTAAATGTGGGTAGTTTCGGTGGGAGAGTAGGTTTGCAAGATGCGAACATCTGGCAAATTGCGGAAGCTGATCGCTAGGCCAACCAGTCCGCCGGCGACTACGGAACTGGCAAGCATTGTCATGCTGAGTATGGTTCCGGCGGTCACTTTGCTGACTGACTGAACAAACTCGAATACAGGGGCTGGGTTTTCCGTATTTTTGCGGACTGCGTTGGTTGACACGTGGATTTCACTTCCTCACTCGATTTGGGGTTTAAGACTTTTAATTTTAGATGGCAACCCTGGAGGCTGTCAGTCGATCGATTTTAGATTTTAGATTTTAGATTTTAGATTTTAGATTTACTCCAAAGATAAATTTAGGAGTTTGAACCTTAGTCTAAAATTGTGGGATGTCGGCGACTCCTGTCGGGGTTGGTATCCGTTTCTGGATGGGTTTGCTAATAAAAGCCGGTCAGCTTTGGGATTATAGTAGCTTTATAGTTTTGTGTTTATGTGTCAATCAGTGAGTGTAACGAATTATGCTGCACTTTGGCAAAAATATCATGGACGATCGCTCTTTTATGATTTCTCCTAACTTTTCTGGAATTTACCGCGGCATCAGCGAAATTTTTCCCGATCGACCTGATTCTAGCAACCCTGACGAAAATCTGGCCCAACTGCTGGCAAAAGTCGATCGACCGTTGCGAGTCAAACTGGGAATCGACGCCACAGGGGCGAACATTCACTTGGGACACAGCATTTGCTTCCGCAAGCTGCGAGCTTTTCAGGATGCAGGCCACACGGCGGTACTGGTCATCGGAGATTTTACCGCAAGAATTGGCGATCCGACAGGGAAGTCGGAGACGCGCGCTCAGTTGACAGCCGAACAAGTGGCGGAAAATGCCAAGACTTATTTAGACCAAGTGCGTCCGATTCTAGATTTTGACACGCCCGGACGTTTGGAAATTCGCTATAACTCCGAGTGGTTGTCCAAATTGGACATGGCGAAGATTTTGGAACTGCTAGGCACGATGACGGTGCAGCAGATGCTCGCTAAAGAGGGATTTGATAACAGGATGCAGCAGGAAAATGCGATTTTCCTGCACGAGTTTCTGTATCCAGTAATGCAGGGTTACGATTCAGTAGTCTTGGAAGCGGATGTGGAGTTGGGCGGAACCGACCAAAAGTTTAATATTGCGGTGGGGCGAGATTTGCAGCGGCATTTTGGGATGAAGCCGCAGTTTGGTTTGCTGATGCCGATTTTGATCGGGACTGACGGGGTGCAGAAGATGTCGAAGTCTTTGCATAATTATGTGGGTTTGTCGGAAGATCCGCTGACGATGTATTCTAAGTTGGAGAAAATATCCGATCGCTCGATCGCCCAGTATTTCGAGCTATTGACAGATTTGCCGCTTGATGAATTGCCAGAAAATCCGCGCGAAAAACAGAAACTTTTGGCTGTGGATGTGGTAAGCCAGTATTATGGTTCGGAAGCGGGCGATCGGGCGCAACAAGATGCGATCGCATTAGTGAAAGGCGCAGCGGGACAAGCTGATGCTGTAGCGGAGTTTTCTTTGCTAAGCGTGCAGTTTCCGGCCAAGTTGTTTTATATTCTGAGTGCTAGCGGGCTTTGTAAAAGCAGCGGCGACGCGCGGAAGTTGATGCAAGGCGGCGGAGTGAAACTGGATGGCGATAAAGTTTCGGATGTTAATCTTACCTGTGAATCTCCTGCTGAATTGGCAGGTAAGGTTTTGCAAGTGGGCAAAAATAAATTTGTCCGCTTAGTGGATTGAGTTGGGATTTGTTAACCGCCATTGATGTCAACTTAAGTGTAGAACCCTTGATAAATCTCGCTTTTCTCCGAGGCCAGATCCCCCTAAATCCCCCTTAAGAAGGGGGACTTTGAGAATACTCTTGTCCCCCCCTTCTTAAGGGGGGTTAGGGGGGATCTAGACCCAAACGCCAAACAGCAGTCTGTGACTACGTTTGACGTTTTGACACCAATCGGTATGAAGTTATTACTACGAAAGGTACTATGGTCACAGATAAAATTATTGTTCCTTTAGATGTCCCGAGTCAAGAAAGTGCGATCGCCCTGATCGACCAACTCCCCGATGTATCATTTTGGAAAGTCGGTTTAGAGCTATTCGTTAGCTGCGGGCCGGCAATTATCGAGATTCTCAAAGAGAGGGAAAAACGGATTTTCCTCGATTTGAAATTTCACGATATCCCGAATACTGTAGCTGGCGCTTGTCGGGCTGCTGCTAAATACAATGTAGATTTATTGACTATCCATTCTACTTGTGGTAAAGATGCTCTAAAAGCGGCACAATCAGCTTTAGTAGAAGGGGCGCTGGCGGTTGATAAACCGACTCCTAAATTGATTGCAATTACGCTGTTAACGAGTTTGAATTCGCGACAGTTGGCTTTTGAGTTGAAAATACCTTTAGAGTTGCCGGAATATGCTTTGCACATGGCATTGTTAGCTAAGGAAACGGGTTTAGCTGGTGCGGTTTGTTCTCCCCAAGAAGCGGAACAGTTAAGAATGAGTTGCGGGGATGATTTTTTGTTAGTTTGTCCGGGCGTGCGTCCGAAATGGGCCGATGGTGGCGATCAAAAGCGATCGATGACTCCGAAGGCTGCTTTGAAAGCTGGTGCGGATTATTTGGTGATTGGGCGGCCGATTACGGCGAACGACGATCCGGTGGCGGCTTTTGCGCGCATTTGTGAAGAGTTGGGATAAACAGAATCGATGAACACAGATCAACTTCCATCCGCGTTAATCTGTGTTTATCTGCTAACATCTGCGATCGCAAGTCCGACTTTGGCTGCTAATTTTGTCACAAAGGGCGATCGCATTATAAACGCAAGTCGGTACAGTTTGTTAGCCCGATCGCCCTGTCCGACTGATTTGGAAGCTTTAGTCGATCGCCTGTTGCCAGATTTGCCGAGTTATGCTAACCGCGTAATTGTGCGATCGGGCTTTGCTCCTAACAATTCTAGGGCGATCGGTTACATACCGCGTCAAATAATTTTAGCAGGTCGCCCGGAGTTTGAACCGCTACCTTTAAATTTTGAAGAACCACTTCCTGAAAATGCCAGTCAAGTTTTTATTACTACTTTGGAAACGCAGTATCGCGGAGGAAAACGAGTCGAGATTCAGCAATATCACTGGCTGTTTTTAACTAAAACTGAGAAGGGGTGGGAATTGGTAAAAATTGTTTCTCGGTTTGGTACAATGGCGGATGTTCGTCCGTTGTTGCAACTAGAGGACGAGAAAAGCGCAATTGCTGAGGCGATTCGTTTGTGGTTGCGAGATTGTCGTGCAAAATGAGAAGTGTAAATGTCTAAAACTTTAGGCAGGCGCACAGAAAACCCAAAAACACATGATACCTTTATTGTCTATCTAAAGAGAACGACCATAATAATATTAGTTCGTAATGAGGGGTGCGAGTCAAGAGTCATGGATGCGGACTAAAGTCCTCACTACGAACCGTTTTTATTGCGGGTAATTCAGCTAAGATAATATAGTTAACGATTAACTTACTGCTTTGAATTCATCCAATTTGGCTTTTACTGTCTGCATATCTTGCCACATAAACCATTTTGGTGTCTCGGGTTCGCGGGAGGGATTTCGCAACAAGTATGATGGGTGAAAAATTGGCATACACAAACGTCCTTCCCATTCAATCCATTGACCTCGAATTTTACTAATTGGTCGCTTATCGCTTAACAAACCTTTCAGGGCTGTTGCACCAGTTAATAAAATTATTTTGGGGTCTAAAATGCGAATTTGTTCGAGCAAGTATGGTTTGCAAGCTTCGATTTCTTTGGCTGTCGGAGGGCGGTTGTTGGGTGGGCGACATTTGATGACGTTCGCTATGAATACGTCGGTTTCTGTGCTCAATTCTACGGATTCTAAAATCTTATCTAACAGTTTACCCGATCGCCCTACGAAGGGTAATCCGGTTTCATCTTCATTTTGTCCGGGCGCTTCTCCCACAATCAAAATCGAGGCTTGAGGATTGCCGCGCCCGATGACGGCGTGAGTGCGGGTATTTCCCAATTCGCAGCGGTGACAGCGGTTGCAGTGTTCGCCGATTTGTTCCATGTTTTGATAGGTGCCGGCGGGAATGGGAATTTTGGCATTTGCTGGGATTGAGTCGTTTTGGAAAGCGGCACTTTGATTGCTATCAAACAGGCTGAGTTGCAAGTCGCTGGACATATGTTTAAACAGTTGACAGTTGACAGTTGATAGTTGACAGTTGGCAGTTGACAGTTGATAGCGAAAATCAGATCTAGGTTTTGCTGTAATTGTCTGCTGTCAATTGTCAACTGCTAAAGATGAGGGAGATTTTTCGGAAGCTAGAGTTTATAGTTTAGATCGGGTTGGCTCTTACAGGCAGGAATATGTTGTCTATTCCGTTTTTTGACGATCGCGCCGATGCAGGCGAAAAACTGGCCGAGGCAGTTGCAGACGAGCTCTGCCAGTTGAATTTAACAACACAGGATACTATTAAACCGATTGTTTACGCCTTGCCGCGCGGGGGTTTGCCGGTTGCTGTACCGATTGCGCGCCGCCTGGGCTGTGCTTTGGATGTAGTAGTTGCAAAAAAAATTACTCGCCCAGATAATTTGGAATTGGCGATCGGGGCTGCAACTGCTGACGGCGAGGTTATCTGGCAAAAGCAAACTCAGCAAAATTTACGCTTGCAAAAATCAGCACTCCAGCAGGCTGAAAATAGCGCTCAATCTCTGTTGGCAGATTTGGCTTCGGGACGGCCCAATGTCAGCGCGGCGGGGTCATTGGCGATTTTAGTGGACGATGGGATTGCGACGGGGATGACGGTGGCTGTGGCGGCGCAGGCTTTGCAGTCGCAGCAACCGGCGGCTTTGTGGATTTGCGCGCCCGTCGCCCCGCCAGAGTTGATGGGATTTTTGGCCCAAATCGCTGATAAGTCGATTATTCTGGAGACTCCTCACCCTT
Organism: Microcoleus sp. CAWBG27; assembly: GCF_020883145.1. Lineage (NCBI taxonomy): Bacteria > Bacillati > Cyanobacteriota > Cyanophyceae > Oscillatoriales > Microcoleaceae > Microcoleus > Microcoleus sp. CAWBG27. The sequence goes on along the minus strand of NZ_JAHREU010000007.1, from coordinate 140,052 downwards.
TTTACAGTGTCAGCAGGTTTTACGCCCAGTTTCCGCAGGTGGAGACGGGGGAGGCTTTGGTGTGTTTGCAGCGACAGATTGAATGGCGATCGTAGGTTAAGCTAGAAGGCTACATCCAAAAGCTCGATCGTTAAAACATGAGAAGTTGGGAATATTGGTTGAACACTGTGATTCTGTCTAGCCAGCAAAATCCGCCTCGCTTTGTTGAGTTGGTGATGTTGACTTTGGCGATGATTTTTCTCGGGCTGTGGAGTGTAACGTTGCAGTGGCAGTATTTAACTCTGTCTTTGAGTTATATTATTGGTTCGTCTTTTTCAATTTTGGTGCGGGAATCTATGGGGCCGCGGCCTCAATTTCAGTTAACTCATTTGACTGCTTTGTTGTTGTTAATTATCAGTTTTTATAGTTTTGCTGAATTGATTAGATAGTTGAGGGGTTTTCAATGAACCACAGGCGGGACGCCTGTTCCACTGAGGAAGAGGAACTCGATGGTTGATAGCAAATCCGGCTGTACCGGAATGATTGAACCGCAGAGGCCGCAGAGGACACAGAGGAAGAGAGTAGAGAGATGAATCATGCCGATGAGGAGGGGATTTGAGATTGCAAATCATTAACTCTTATCTACTGATTCGATTGATGCAAAATTATGCGATTTCCGGCGGGATCGAAGGCATAGATTTCTAAGCCGTGAGAAGCTTTAATAATTTCTCCGGCGGGGGGATATCCTAAGGCCCAGATTCGGGCGATCGCAGTTTCGATGTCGCTGACTTCTAAACACAAACTCATGCCTGTTTTTGCCCGATTTGCAAATTCCGATTTGTGGGAGTCTTTGGGTTTGAATATGCCGAGTCTTAAGCCGGGGAGTTGAAATTCAGCATAGGTATTCGGAATATAGGGGTTCGGTTCTAGGTCGAGAAATTTTGTGTAAAATTTAACGAGAACTTCTTTGTCAATGTCTGCTAAAGTCACGAAGGCGGCGCTGTATTGGAAACTCATATAAATTTATAATGGGGAATTGGGGGAATTGTGTTCAATCATTGGTATGTGACTAATGACTGTGGCGAAAACTCTAAACTAGATTATCATATTCTAATACAACAAATATTTCTCTATGGAACTCACCAATTTTATTGCTCTGTCTGTGATTGTTGTGGCTGCCCTGGGGATTGGCATGGGAACAATGACTTGGGCTTACTCTGGTAAGGGCAGTATTTCTGTACTGTTTAAAGAACCTATTTTAAACTCGCCAGAATTTCCCGATACAGACAGCGGTAGGAAAGCTGCCGCTTATTTCCAAGCTGGAATTGAGGCTTATCAGTCGGGAAATTACCGCAAAGCTCAAGATAAATTTACTAGCGCTTTAGCACAAATTTCTACCTTGGCTGAAGCTTACCACAATCGCGGTTTGATTTTTGCGAATTTGCGATCGGATGGCGAGGCTGTTGCAGATTTGATCCGTGCTAGCGAATTATACCAAGAGCAGGGTAATGGAAGTGCGATCGACAGCATCAAACAAAACCTGGCAGCGTTGAAGCAGCGCAAGTTAGAACGGGAGAAGCAAAAATAAATCAAAAAATAATAACGAAATTCCCGGCTTTTTTAAGAAGTCGGGAATCAGAGAAGGCAAGCTGAATTTACGTTTGGTGCCAATCAAATTTAAATATTAGTTATGATTTTAAAATAGTCTGGTATCTTCGATTCTGTCAATTTGAGCAATCAACATTTCTCGGCTACAAGCAACGTGTCGATAATTAGTAATTGGATCGTAAGCTTCCCATTCTTGAGTTACTTCGCGGTCTTGCCACATAAACCATTCGCGATAAATTTCGCCTTCATCAATATCGCCGCATACAGCCAGCCAATCATCTCCTCCCAAACTGCTGTAATCTCCTCCCACTAAGTCGATCCAAGCAGCAGCGATACAATAGTCCATGTTACTGTGAGAATTCATCCCATGATTGTTGGAATTAATTTTTTGAGAGTGTACGGAAGTTTCGGGAAAGCAAAGAGTAGATTTCATAAAAAAGTTCGGTAAGTGGGAAACTCAGTGGCTTCAGAGAAAGAGAGGGAAACGAAGAAAGCGGTTTCAACCGCCTTGAATCCCCTTGCGGGGTTGGAGGGGTATGGTTGCCCCTCCGGTGAGGTATGGTTGCCTCGATCTCCCTTGCGAGAGTAATGTTCGCCTCGCCAATGTTATAAAAGCTTTTTAGGCTAGCAGCACTGTCTCAGTGACTTTAAGACTGTTTAACCACTAGCGGCAGAGCGGAAAACTGGCGTCGCATTCTCCGGTGTCGTGACTCAAATAACGTAGTCAGTTAAGACTTAGGCTGGTCAGTACAGCTCGCGAGAGATTTCTCTTACAAGCTCAGTCCCTTTAGGGCTGAGTTACTGACATGTATTTCCTGAATGTCATGTTGTTACTTTAGAAAAAATCCCTGAGTCATGGTGTTCGCCAAATGCCACTATCCGTACCTTCACACTTTTTCGCTCGATCGCGGATGACGGGCGATCGCACTCAACCTTTTGTGCTGTATAACTTAAGAGTCTGTTTCTGCGTACAAGCAACAGACGCTAAATTCAGCCAATTCGCCAAGTGGCACAAGGGCGAAGCTGGAACCCATAGTTAGGAATCACGGACTAAGGTTATACTTGCTCAGGGGGTGAGTTTCAGTACAGTTTGCGAAGTCGATCGATAATTAATCAGGTCAATATGCTAGAGCTTCACTGCCATACAACTTACTCCGACGGTACTCTCACCCCCAGCCAACTCGTAGCAGCCGCCGCTGCCTCAGGAGTTAGGGCTTTAGCCATCACGGATCACGATACGATGTCGGGTTGGGACGAAGCCTTCGCCGCCGCTAGCTTGTACGATATTGAAATCGTACCCGGGCTGGAACTGAGTACGGTACATAACGGTCGATCGCTGCATATTTTAGGTTTTTATCCCGATGCCAACAAGCTGCGAGCTCCTTTGAACGATCGCCTGGAAGGACGGTTTCGGCGATCGCAGGAAATGGTAGACAAATTAGCAGCAATGGGATACGCGATCGAACTGCCCAAAACATCCCCAGGAATGGCACCGGGAAGGCCTCACATTGCTACCGCGCTGGTACAAGCAGGTTACGCCAAATCATCGCGGGAAGCCTTCGATCGCTGGCTGGGAGATGACGGCCCCGCCTACGTGCATTACGAGAAATTCTCGATCGCAGAAGGCATCGATTTACTCAAGAGTTGCGGTGCAGTTCCGGTATGGGCTCACCCTTATTTGTTTCGTGGCGGCGCGGTTGAGGAAGTCTTGAAAGAATTAGTAGATGCTGGTTTAATGGGAGTTGAAGTATACCATCCCAGCCACAGTTCCAGCCAAATTCATAAGTTAAAACAATTGTGCCTCGATCGCGGTTTGCTGATGACAGGTGGCAGCGATTATCACGGCCCGGAAGTAGAAAGAAATGAAAGGAAAGGTGTTGAAACTACTCAGTTGAATATGCTGCATATACCGCTAGAATTGCTCGAACCGATTAAAGTTGCTGCGGCGAGTTTAAAATAATAACTGTAGTTACTGTAGGGTGCGTCAGTTTAGAGCAGAGTAAATCGAAATAATCAAGTCATTCTGACGCACCCTACTACTAATAAAAATCAAAATTAACATGAATTAATGTGAAGTTATCGAGCAACTTCTGTCGATCTAATGTTAGGGTGGTAGTAGCGTTCAACTACTCAATGGAGCTGATTATGAGTACAGAAGACAGAGCAAAGGCGATCGGCAAAAACGTAGAAGGCAAAGCTCAAGAAATTTTCGGTAACATCACCGGCAACAAAAAAGATCAGGCAGAAGGCAAAGCAAAACAAGCAGAAGCAGCCGCCCGCCACGCAGCAGAAGATGTGAAAAATGCTGTTAAAAATATGGCGGATAAGGCTAAAAAGGCGATCGACAAATTGTAAGCTGTCGGGCATCTAGATTGTAATTGTGGGGGCGGGCGAGACGCCCGCCCCACAAGAGATAGAGCTTTCATTTAAGATTGAAATACATTTTGGGCGATCGAATGCTGTGTAGTGAATAGGGTTCGATCGAATTTATTGTTGGAATTTGCAGAAACTGATTGACTCCTGCGACATCTCTTCAAAAGCGCAATGGAGAAGTCCCTATGATGGTTAATTATACAACTGAAACGGAGAAAGCTTGGTATAAGTCTCCTGCGATTGTCGCTGCTGTGGGTGTCAGCGCGATCGCCCTTGCAGCCTTCATTTACCCAGAACTCGCCAGTCAACCCATTGTACACTACCGGGCTGACGATAATTCGCTGTCAGCCGATCGCTACACCTTACAGCGACAAACCCACTGTCAACTCAGCAGCCAACATTACAAACCCGGAGATACCGCTGTTAGCATTCCGTTTGCCGATCGAGCCGTAGTCACCAAAACCATCTCCATTGCCAACAGTTTAACCCTGATGGGGGAATGTCAACACAACGGGCGATCGATTACCAACAAACAACCCGGAACCTCTCTTGTTGCCTTATTGGAACGGAGTCAAAGTGCCATTCAACAACAGCATCAAACCAACAAAAATCCAGGCATACTAACCATTGTAGCCAATGACTTTGAGCCACGTCAAGGGGAGCGGGCGATCGATTTTAGTCGAGTCAAAACCCTCGTTGATGACATCGAAAAACAGGGAGTAGTTATCTCATTCATCATACCTCAAGGTCAATTATACGAAAACTTAACTAACGAGTTGAGCAGCAAAGAGAGTGTGTGCGTTTTAGATGAAAGCAAAGACGAAGATGCAGTAAGGCGATCGATGACACCTTGTATTGATGCAGCCTTTACCAAAGCCAGAAAAATGACAACTAAATCCAATTAATTGTATTCGGATATTTCTTAGTCCGCGAAGGCGGACTTTGTGTGTGTAGACGCGGTTTCAACCGCCGAGTCATAGAAGGGATATCTCAAATATCCCCTTTATTTCTTAGTCCGCGAAGGCGGACTTTGTGTGTGTAGACGCGGTTTCAACCGCCGAGTCATAGAAGGGATAGCCAAACATTTCTCCGAATTCTGCCTAAACCTGCAACCCGCAGCGACACTATCTTATCAACCAAAAACAACGAGGTAACACCAATGAACTCCACCAATAATCACTATAACTCTACCGCCAGCATCGTCGCATGGCAATACCTGCACCAAGAATTAACCGCCCTACTCCCCGAACAAATCAAATCCCAAATGAGTCAGCGGGAAAAACGATATGCAGAAGGAGAAAAAGCCAAAACACGCATTAACGATTTAACCCCTTTAGCAAAGCGCAACCCCAACCCTGAAACCAAGAAAATAGTCAATATTTTGGTAGGATTAATCAGTGCGATTACCTTCAGTGCAGGGGCGCGAATATTGACTTCTGGCATGGGAAGTATGAGCATTCCAGCAAGTTTGTTCATCGGTGGCGCTGCGGGAGTAGTAGCCGATAAAAAAGTGATGAAAGTCATGGAGCATTCTCGCAAGAAAAACAGCACTCAGCAAGCATTGCAAGATATCCAAAAACAAAAACAAGCTCATCCCCCCAAAAATGAATTTGGCGAACTTTATTACGAATCTCAAACCGCCTTAGTGCTACAAGTAGAAGGTCAATTTTTGGATAAACTACCCTTCAGCGATGTCGGTTTAGCCCTGGGATTGAGCGGCACGGAATATGCGATGTCTCTGGGGATTGTGATCGGGTTGGGATTGCCGGGGGGAATTGTCTTAAATGCGATCGCCGCCAGCCTGCCCGTAGTAATGTTATGGGGAGCAGCGTCCCTGCAAAACGACGCCTTTGAAATGCCCGGACACGCCCGCTCATTAATTGGGCAATACGAAAGCAGCCTCCCCCAAGAAATCACCGAAATCGAAGCAAGTCAGATTAGCGGAATAGATGAAGAAGTTGCTCTGAAACAGCGAGAATTAGCCTATGAGCAAGCCTTAAACCTGCGTCGTGAAAAATTTATCAGCGAAGGCGATACCAGCGGGCGATTGAAGAATTGGGACATGGTAGAAGCCGACTTTCAAATCGGGTGGCACTTGACCGAAAAGCATCAAATCGAAAAAGAACAGGACGAGAAACGGGAACAGCGGTACTTTAAATATAAAGCCGATGTTGCTCAAATTGCCGAAAAATACGAACCACCCGCCGGCACTTATTCACCGGAACAAATGACCCAGTTAAAAAGTGAATGGGTGGAAGTTCAAGAACAAAAATTGAAGGAAAGTTTTGCCCATGATATTCAGTGGTTGAACCACAAATACGGCAACAAAATCGACCATTGCGAAGCAGAAATCGCCACCGCCCGCCAGCGGTATGCAGAGGCCGAATCTCGATGGCGGGAAGAACGGGATTTGCAAAAAACATCTGTGAATTAATGTTGCCCAGAAACCGGGTTTCTCCGAAAAATCTTCGACTCCCAATGAGATATCTCAAAGAAACCCGGTTTCTCATCCCCCGCGAAGAAACCCGGTTTCTCATCCCCGCGCGATACCCAGAAACCGGGTTTCTCCGAAAAATCTTCGACTCCCAATGAGATATCTCAAAGAAACCCGGTTTCTCATCCCCGCGCGAAGATACCCGGTTTCTCATCCCCGCGCGATACCCAGAAACCGGGTTTCTCCGAAAAATCTTCGACTCCCAATGAGATATCTCAAAGAAACCCGGTTTCTCATCCCCCGCGAAGATACCCGGTTTCTCATCCCCGCGCGATACCCAGAAAAAACTTTCCCCGAATCTGCATAAACCTCCCAACACCCGCGACATCAATATATAAACACAAAAAAACTGGACTATGACGAGACATGATGCCGCCGTCGAACCCTTGTTTGACTTGGTTCCAGCAGCCACCAGCTTCAACTTGTGGCTGCAACCGGAATTCAAGCCGATTTGCTTGACTTTGTACTTGCTAGGACGTTACAGCGATATTTTCTCTGGGATAATCGAATTATTCCGAAACTATCCTAACTTGCTTGTGAATCCCGACAAACAGTTACGCGAACTTCTACAACTTTTGAAAGACTCTCAACAGGGGAGTCAGGAACAAGAAAGATTCAAAAATCAATTGTGCAAACTCATTCCCCATTTGCCCGGAAGTCGCAAATATCGCGAGCCCGACGCTAAGATTGATTTTGATGGAGCACTGAATGAGGCCTATGGCGGTTTTTTCAAAACGCTGCCGGCATTTTTGCAGGGAATTGACCTCGATAATATCGCTGATGATGTGTTGCGAACCAGAGTGGTTAAGCGGTTCAATAAAATAATTCAACTCAAAATTCTTGACCAGTACCGCAAGTTAAAACGGCAACCTTTTACTTTTAGTTTGGATGCTCCAAATAAGAGCAAAAAAGGTGAAGATTTTGATTCTGAAGGAATGGCTGATGATAGCACAGAAGTTGGCATTGAGCAACTGATTGAGCAAGAACAAGCGAAAAATCAGCAGCGCATCGGTCGCGAACTTTGGCAGTATATTGAAGATGACCCGGATGGAAAACTGCGAAACAGTTATCCCGATAACAAACCGGAGGCAAATTGTCAGGTACTCGCACGGCGATTGCTGCTGAAAGAACCTCCCGATAAATTTTCTGTAATTGCCAAAGAGTTAAACATTAACTATCAAACTCTCAATTCTCACTGGAAAAGAACGGGTTTGCGTCTCGTCAAAGAGATTGCACTTAAGTTTGGATATCAACCGGAGGAATCAAAGTGAATAGCATGGATACTTATTTGTTAGAAATTCCTCTGGAGCAAACTGCCTGCAATTTGGCTTTGCAATTTGCTTCAGAGCAAGCTAATCCGAAAAAAGGCAAGCGAGTTTATTTCAATACTCTTGCAGTGTGGGCGGTCAATTATTTTTTGGAATGGATGGAACTGGAAACCGATATTGATGGCGGTGATAGTTGGAATTCAGGAATGCGGGCGATTTTGGATGTCGCTGATTTAGTGTTACCGGGAATTGGCAAAATAGAATGCTGTCCGGTTATGCTTGGAGAAACGGCGATTTCTCTGCCAACAGTGCGGGAAAATCGGATCGCTTATCTTGCCGTTGGCTTTGCGGAACCTTTCGATAAAGTCAAACTTTTAGGGTTTATTCCGGCGGTGGAAATTCCCGAAGCAACTGAAGAAATTGACCTCGCTAATTTCAAGCCTGTTGAGGAATTGTTGGATTATTTGTATGGAATTGAATTTGCAATTCCGGTGTTGCAAGATGAGATTGATGAGTTGCTAGCGGATTTGGCGGCAGATGATCCGGTAGAAGCACGAGTTAGGGATATTTTGCAAAACAAATCTCTTGCAGAATTGGCGGCAATTTTGAATCGAGTTTATCGCAGCAGCGAGGAATCTGATTGGGGATATGAAGGGGCGAAAGCTTTGGCGGGAAGTGGTGCTAGCAGTGGGGGTTTGGGAAGTAGAGATTTATCTTTTTCTAGTCATAAATCTGCGTCGGTTGAGAGTTTTTCAGATATTGAGGAGGATGTGAAAGCGCAATTGAATCTGATTGCTGAAGATTTGTTGGACAAGTTAGCCCAGATTTGGGGGGATGGCAATATATCTGAATAATTTTCCAGGATTCGTAGGGGCGGGTTCGCCAACAATATCGGATGAAAATCCACCATCTTGTAAACCCGCCCTCCCCAACGATAGATCTCGAAAAATATCAAAATTTTGGGTTTTTGGGATTGGTTGGTGGGGTGGGGGCGGGTTTTTGAAATTGTTTGTTTTTGTCGCAGATGGTTGGCGAACCCGACCCTACAATATTTGGTTTTTCTGGCTCGTGCTAAAATAATTTTAGCGATTGTGTCAAGCACAGGTAAAATATTGCATGAAAACAAGATGACTCAAAATAATTTGCTGTCTCGTATCTCAATTGACTCGAATATCTGTTTTGGCAAACCCTGTATTCGAGGCCATCGCATTTGGGTTTCTCTGATTCTTGATTTTCTCGCTAGCGGCATGACTGTGGAAGAATTGCTGGAGGAATATCCGGGAATTGAACGAGAAGATATTTTCGCTTGTATTGCTTATGCCGCTGAGTTGGCAAGAGATTGTTATGTCGAAATTCCTGTTGGTGAAATAAAGGTAGTTGCAGGGTGAAGTTAAAACTTGATGAAAATTTGGGCAGCATTCGCGTTGTTTCGCTGTTACGTTTGGCGGGGCACGATGTGGCGACTGTACGGGAACAAAATTTGACTTCAACGGTGGATGGATTGTTAATTGATATCTGTCGGATGGAAGGTAGATGTTTGGTGACTTTGGATAGGGGGTTTGGCAATCGCCTCCGCTACAATCCTTCTGATTATTCTGGGATTGTGGTATTGCGTCTGCCTTCTCAAGCGCAACCGCAAGATTTGCAAGCGGCTGTAGAAATATTAATTCGCGGATTGGATGCGGCAGAAGTTGCGGGTAAATTGTGGATTATTCGAGGGGAACAGCTTTTGGAGTATCAAGCAATATCGGAAGATGAAGGTGTTAATTTCTAAGAGTGGATGGGTGGCGAGAAACCGGGTTTCTACGAGTTTTTTAGTTGAGTGACGAGAAATATTGAAAGAAACCCGGTTTCTGGGAGTCGGTGGGTGGCGAGAAACCGGGTTTCTACGAGTTTTGTAGTTGAGTGACGAGAAATCTCCCAAGAAACCCGGTTTCTGAGACAAGGTGGGTAATTGCTGAAAACATTTTTCCGGGAATTTTGCATAAATTTTCCCCAAACTGGCGATATATATACATACACCATTCAAGGTAAATTCCTATGGACGAACAACGCTTTGACGCCTATCTCCAACTGATTCAAGCCCTGCTGGCGTGCCCTAGCGGTGAAGAAGATGATATTCTCAACGCCCATCGAGAGTTAGTTGATGCCGATTTTGTACGAGTCATGGAATCGGAAGCAGAGAATATGGCGGCAGAGGGCAACTCGAATGCAGCTTGGTTGCAGAATCTGGCGGCATATTTGGCAAATTATGTCGGCAATACGGCAACTCCTGAAGAGTATTTATCTTTTTTGGAGGAGGTGTTGAAAGTAACGAGGGAAAGTAACGGAAATCCTAAAGTTGTCTATCCTATTTTACAACAAAACTTCGATAAATTGGATTTGAAATTTGCTCAAATATTACAAGCTTGGGCAACATCCACATTCACAAAAGTTACCTCAGAAAGAGCTAGATCTATTGGAGCAGATATTGGCAATTTTGGCTACTTAATTTCTCAGTTTCCCCTGGCGCGGCGATCGTGGAATTTAGAAATAAGCATCACCTGTTATATCGCAGCCTTAGAAGTCCTTACCCGCGAGAATTATCCCGAACAATGGGCAATGATTCAAAACGATTTGGGGGAAATCTATCGTAACAGAATAGCAGGAGTCAGGGCCGATAATATTGAAGAGGCGATCGTCCGTAATACCGCAGCTTTAGAAGTCCGTACCCGCGAGGATTATCCCGAAGATTGGGCAAAGACTCAAAACAATTTGGCAGTTGCCTATAGTGACAGAATAGCAGGAGTCAGGGCCGATAATATTGAAGAGGCAATTTCCTGTTATACCGCAGCCTTAGAAGTTCATACCCGCAAGGATTATCCCGAATATTGGGCAATGACTCAATACAATTTGGGGGGTGCCTATGGTAACAGAATAGATGGCGTCAGGGCGACGAATATTGAAGAGGCGATCGCCTGTTATATCGCAGCCTTAGAAGTCCGTACCCGCGAGAACGATCCAGAATATTGGGCAGATACTCAAAACAATTTAGGGCAAGCCTATAGTGACAGAATAGATGGCGTCAGGGCGGAGAATATAGAACAGGGGATCGCCTGTTATACCGCAGCCTTAGAAGTCAGTACCCGCAAGGATTATCCCGAAAAATGGGCAAATACTCAATACCAATTGGGGACTGCCTATATTTGCAGAATAGCAGGAGTCAGGGCCGAGAATCTTGAACTTGCGATCGCCTGTTATACCGCAGCCTTAGAAGTCCATACCCACAAGGATTATCCCGAACAATGGGGAGATATTCAAAACAATTTGGGTAGTGCCTATAGTAACAGAATAGAAGGAATCAGGGCCGAGAATATTGAACTTGCTATCGCCTATTATAGCGCAGCCTTAGAAGTCCGTACCCGCGAGAATGATCCCGAATTTTGGGCAATGACTCAAGACAATTTGGGTGCTGCCTATGGTAAAAGAATAGCAGGAGTCAGGGCCGATAATATTGAACTTGCGATCGCCTGTTGTACCGCAGCCTTAGAAGTCCGTAAGCGCGATAATTATCCCGAAGATTGGGCTATGACTCAAAATAATTTGGGGAATGCATATTATGACAGAATAGAAGGACTCAGGGCGGGGAATATTGAACTGGCGATCGTCTGTTATACCGCTGCATTAGAAGTCCTTACCCGCGATAATTATCCCGAACAATGGGCAACGACTCAAAACAATTTGGCGGCTGCCTATAGTAACAGAATAGAGGGACTCATGGCGAGGAATATTGAACTGGCGATCGCTTGTTATACCGCTGCATTAGAAGTCCGTAAGCGCGATAATTATCCCGAAGATTGGGCAATAACTCAAAACAATTTGGGGACTGCCTATTCTGATAGAATAGAGGGTGTCAGGGCGGGGAATCTTGAACTGGCGATCGCCTGTTACCGGGAAGCTTTAATAGTCCTTACCCCTGATAATTATCCCGAACAATGGGCAATGACTCAAAACAATTTTGGTACTGCCTATAGTGACAGAATAGAGGGTGTCAGGGCGGGGAATCTTGAACAGGCGATCGCCTGTTATCGGGAAGCTTTAATAGTCTATACCCCTGCTGCTTTCCCTTTAAAGTGTCTCACAACCGGTAGAAACCTCGGCGATACTGGTTTCACTGCTGGCTTCTGGGACATCGCCCTGGAAGGATTCGAGAAAGCAATTAAAGCAGTAGAAAAAAGCAGAAGTTGGGCAACTTCCGACGATATCCGCCAACAGATGATAGCAGAATCCATCGGCGTTTACGAAAAGGCAATTCAAGCTGCCGTCAACAACAACCAACTGGAAAAAGCGATCGAATATTGCGACAGAACCCGTGCTCAGCGGTTAGTCGATTTAATGCACAGCAATGACTTGTATGCTCAAGGCGAAATTCCGCCGGAAGTGCAAAAGTATTTGCAGGAATTTGAAGCGAAGCAGCGAGAAATTGACCAAGAAGTCGAACAACTCCGCAATCCATCTGAGGGGAATAAGGGATTAGCCAGTGTGGGGAGTCAGTCGCGGAGTCGGGCAGATTTTTCTGCTTATACGGAGAAGATTCAACAATTGGAAGGGGAGAAACAGCAAATCTGGGAAAATATCCGCAGTTTAGATCCGGTTTTAGCGGGACTTGTTGAAGTCAAGGAGCCAATGCAGTTTGCGGCGATGCAGCAATTGATTGATAATTCCCAGACGGCGATTCTCTGTTTTTACACCACGACTGATGACACTCATGTTTTTGTGATTTACAAGGATAAAGCGCCGCAGATTCACACTTGTCAGGGAGAGGGTTGGGCAAGTTTTCAGCAGTGGATTGAGCAAACTTGGTTGTTGCCTTATGATAACGACGATAAGACAAGTTGGCAACAGGGCATGGGTGAGTTTTTAAGTCAGTTGTCGAAGCGGTTAAAATTTAATGATTTGATTGGTACATATTTGGATGGAATTGAGGAATTGATTGTGATTCCGCATCGGTTTTTGCATCAGATTCCGCTGGGGGCATTGCCTATTGATGGAAACGCTTTCCTCGGAGACAAATTCCTGCTGCGTTATGTGCCCAGTTGCCGAATCTTGGAGTATTGCAGTAAACGCCCAACCATCCAATCCCTCAAATACGGGATTGTAGAAAATGCTAATGATGATTTACCTTTTGCATCTTTCGAGTGCGAACAAGTTGCCAAAATAGTTCCTGTAAAGCAACGATTAAAAGGAAGTAAAGAAGCAACTGTTGCCGAATATCGAAATATGGTGAAAACAATTAATGGACTTCACTCCAGTCATCACGCAAAATCCGATCTCACAAATCCTTTAAAATCGCATTTATTACTAGGAGATGGCAGCATTACTCTTGGGGAATTAATGACACCGGGTTGGCGGATGCCAGAATTATCTGATGTGTTTCTTTCCTGCTGCGAAACCAATTTAGGAGTGACGGAAATTACTGATGATATTCTTAGTTTGGGAACAGGGTTTTTGTGTGCGGGTGCTCGCAGTGTGGTCAGCACTTTGTGGAAGGTTGAGCCGGTAACGGGGCTGTTTTCCATCTTTTATTATCAGTATCGCCAGAAAGGTTTGAGTCGTCCAGAGGCGTTACGAGACGCACAGGTGAGGTTGCGGACAATTTCGGGTGAGGGGTTGCACCAGCTTTGCAATCTGATTATTAAGAAATTAAATGGGAAATTGCTTAAGGTGCAGGGGGAAAAGGAGGAGTTAAAATTGCGGCAGAAATCCTACAAGAGAGGGACGGTTGAGTATAAGGAGTTGAAGGATAAGTTGCTGGGAATAGTGAAGCCTGAGAGTAAGATTCAGGAAGAAATTGAATGGTATAAAGGTATCTCAAAACAATTTTCAGCGATGCCGAATCCTTTTGATGATTTGATTTATTGGTCGGGGTTTATTTGTCAGGGTTTGCATTGATTTGTGGTGTTTGATTCGTGGGTGGGTGCGGTGGATATCCGGCGGTTGAAACCCGGCGGTTGAAACCGCGTCTACACAAACGAAGTCCGCCTCCGCGGACTAAGATATCGGTGGGTTTGAATGAATTAACATATTTCACCTATAGCCTTTATCAAAAAGATGAGCTATGACTGGCAGCCCACACAACCGTTAAACTAAGAGGGCTGAAGCCCAACAACGTACCTCATCTTTCTGAGAACTGCTATACATTAATCCCCCTAAACCTGCCCTTAAAAATCCGATTCCGCGGCCAAAAGCTCGATCGCCAAATCCATCTTTTCCTTCCCCCGCGCTAGAAAACCTTCGCACTCCTGCAAACACTCCACAGCCACCGCAAACTGCTCAAAAACCTCCTCTAGAGGCAACTCTCCCGACTCCACCCGATCGATAATCGCCTCAATGCGATCGACCGTTTGCTCGTAATTCCAGTCAGACTGACGCAACTTCGACTTAACCATAACATTTATTCAGCATCCAAAACTTCCACAATTTTAACCTTCAGCACACCGCGACTCAACCTTACAGTCAACTCTTCGCCCAATTCCAAACCCTCTGTTTGGCGGACAATCGTACCGTCACCTTTGATTACCGCCGCATAACCCCTTTCCAAAACCGCCGCCGGATTTAGCGCCGCTAACTTTTCTTGCAATACCTCTAGTTTACCAGTTGCTTGCCGCAAAGTTCGCGATGTCGCAGGTAACTGTTTTAAACGATTTTGTAACTGTTGCAAATGTTGTTCTTCCTGCTGAAATCTTGCCCTCACAACACTTGCTAAATTCAGCATTCTCTGCTTGTGTTCCCAGTAAATATCTGCCAAAATTGGTACGGCTTGAGCAGCCGCCGCAGTGGGAGTATGGGCTCGTTTATCTGCTACTAAATCTGCCAGAGATTCGTCTCTTTCGTGTCCGATTCCTGTAATAATTGGGATTGTGCAATTGGCGATCGCCCTGACGACTCTTTCATCGTTAAAACAAGCCAAATCCTCCGCAGCACCCCCGCCCCGCCCTAAAATTATGACATCCGCCCTACCGTCCAATTCTACGCGCGCGATCGCCCTAACAATCGCAGCAGCAGCCAAATCCCCCTGCACTCCTGTCGGCGACAGCAACACCTGCAAACCCGGATATCTCTGCGCTAACGTGCGCTGAATGTCTCCCCAAGCCGCGCTGCTATCGGAAGCCACAACGGCGACAATTTGCGGGTGTGCGGGGATTTGGCGCTTTCTCGCCGGATCGAAAAAACCCTCAGCTTCCAAGCGCGATCGCAATTGCTGCAACCGCAAAGCCTCCAATCCTTCGCCACCCGGTAGCGATTGCACCACAGTCAACTGGTACTCGCCGCGATTTTTGTACACCCGGATGCTTCCCAAAACCAGCAATTGCTCGCCTTTTACGGGCAACTTCAATAATTTTTGGCGCTGCGAATTCCACACCACGCAGCGAATTGCAGCGCTTTTGTCGGTGTCGCACAGAGTGAAAAAGCAGCCGCTGGCGTGCTGGGAAACGTTCGATACCTCGCCGATCAGCCAAACTGATTGCAAGTTGCGATCGCCCTCCAGCAACTCTTGCAGGTATGATGTTAGTCCGCCCACCGATAACGTTGTGTCAGGGAAAATTGAATTCATCGATAGTTCTAATTCCAGAAACCTAGGCTACTATATTTCAAGACGCTTGGGATCAAAAGACCGGGCGGTTGAAACCGCGTCTATACAAACCAAACCCGCCTCCGCGGGTTGAAGACGGATTGGTTAAAATTACCTTGTTTTCTTCAGTCCGCGGAGGCGGACATCGTTTGTGTAGACGCGGTTTCAACCGCCGTCCGATCTTCGTTTGACAAGACGCGGTTTCAACCGCCCTCTTATCTAACAGCCGATCGTAAATTAACAGCAAACAAACTAATGATATCAGATGTCATGACTTCGATGAATGTGCTGCGCCAAGAGGCTGCGGCGATCGGCATTACTGATGCCGAAGCCAGAAAATATGGCGATCTCAGACATAAAAGAACTTGGTCTTTGGCGATCGAACATCACCTCTCGATGCAAGATTTTGCCGATCGCGAAGCCCTCCAACAAGATCGCACACCATCCGATTCTGACAGCGCACCCAGTCACTCTCAGACACAAGAGTCTAAAGACTACGGCATTCAACTAACGGCGAACCTGGGTGAATCTGGAGTCAAAACAGAAAACAAAACAGCATCTGGGGCTTCGTCGCAACAGCCAGGAATGGCGATCCTCTTCGAGGGCTTCGCTAACGGGCGATCGCACCACAATTCCGATTACCGCACCAACCAAAACCGAGGTTTTAAACAAGTAGTTCAAAACCACATTAAAGCCTTAACAATTGCCTCAGCCTCCCGCACTATTCAGATAAATTCACAACTGAACAATTGGGTTTGTCCTGAGTGCAGCCCAAAGGGCGAATCGGGTTGTCACCTGTGCGCCGGAGAAGGCTATGTCAGCGATCTTGCAGCTATTGGCTGGACACTAGCTTATATGGAAATGTTGGGATGTTCTGCTCGCGAAATAGAACCGCTCAGAAAATTTTCGCCTGCGTGCGAAACTCTAGAATTGAATTTAAAATCTTGTGTTGCTATCAAGAAAAGTACCGAAGTTTTAGCGCGTACAGAAAAATGGTTGATTCAGTTGACAGTTGACAGTTGACAGTTGACAGTTGACAGTTGACTTGGAATTAAGAGGATTGGATTAATGAATAGTGTGATTTTAATTTCTACCTACAATGGTTCCGGCTTTAAACCAAGTCTTGCTGGTAGTTGGCAATTCGTAATTGGTAATATCACATCATCATCCCCTCATTTCCTGTCGCTAACAAACAACACCGATTCTAGTTTTTTTAAAGCAACTTCTAAATCGTCATTGACAACTTGGAAGTCGAATTCGCCCGCAGCTTCAATCTCCTCCTTAGCCCGCAGCAACCGACGGGCGATCGCAATTTCGGAATCTTGACCTCGACTCCGCAGCCGCCGTTCCAATTCTTCCCAAGAAGGAGGTAAAATAAAAATTCGCAAAGCTTCAGAAAACTTATTTCTAATTTGCCTTGCTCCTTCGAGCTCAATTTCCAGGATTACCAATTTTCCCTCGCCGATTCCCTGTTTGAGAGCAAAAAATGGAGTACCGTAAAAATTGCCAGCAAACTCAGCCCATTCAGCCAATTCGCCAGCCTCAACCATTTCCTCAAAGCGGCTGCGGCTGACAAAATAGTAGTGTTGTCCCTCAATTTCTCCGTCACGGGGCTTACGAGTTGTCACCGATACCGAAAGATATAATTCGGGATGGCGGTTGAGGAGCGATCGCACTAGGGTGCCTTTCCCCACACCGCTAGGCCCCGTCAGAACAATTAATTTACCGGATTTCATTTTTAGAAGAGAAACGTGTCACAATTTGAGTTTTCGCTTACTCTAGACTGTAAGTGCTCAAATTGCAACCGACAAATCTCAATCATCCCGACCTTGACTGTCTTTGCCGATCGCAAAACGATTAGCAACCGTTTCCGGCTGAATCGCCGAGAGGATAACGTGACTCGAATCAGTAATAATAACCGCCCTCGTGCGGCGGCCGTAAGTAGCGTCAACCAGTTGTCCGCGCTCCCGCGCATCAGTAATTATACGCTTAATTGGCGCTGACTCGGGACTGACAATGGCAATCACTCGGTTAGCCGACACAATATTACCAAAACCGATATTAATTAATTGAATATCCATGAATATCTCAATCTATAGGTGAACAAGTAACTATCAATCCTTACGTCTCATCATATATAAAAATATATTTTCTGGCAAGGCTAAAATTATTCATAACAAAAAATTTTAAATTTTTACCTTCATTTTTTGCTCTTTTTTGAAGCAGAGTCTGCCGATCTTTATCAAAACTTTAAAAAACTACCGCTGTTGACCGCTTGATGTTAAAGATTCGGTAAAATTCTCAATTTTTCGTTGCGAATAAAGGCTTTAGCTGTATGGAGGAGAAAACCGTCAGTAAATGTTGCGAAATATAAATTAAGTGTCAGGTGTAGGTAAAGTTAAGTATCATCACTGATTAATGATAGCAAATATTCACCAAAGGCAGTTTATACTGACAGTATTGAGATTAATGCTGCTTTGATGAGCCTTCAAGCTAATCTAAAAGCTGCTGGCGATTACCTACGGGATAGCTACGCGGCGCGTACATCATCCCCAATTTTCGACAAAAAGATTGGAAATTATGTGTAAAACTACAGATGTTTGTTGCATGATGTTCTACAAAAAAAATGGTTCGTAGTGAGGACTTTAGTCCTATTAATACCAATTTAAAAGTGTTACTATAACCCTTCGATATTGTTCCTATAAAATTAGGTACGTTGTTGGGCTTTAGCCCTCTTTATCTATACTCCAAAAGAGGGCTAAAGCCCAACAACGTACCTTTATTTATTAATAAGTTGGGTCTAATACGCTACCCCAACTTTGAGGAATTAGGGGGAATCTACCTTAAGTGAACTGTATTGGATTATATGTAAATAAAAATTATAGGACTAAAGTCCTCACTACAAACTTTTTAATTTCGCTAAAAAGCGGGATTAATGCAGATGAATTTACCTGCATTAATCCTCAATTATTCGACAGTTTGTTAAGCCGCAACTAAACCGCTGTGTCTCAACAAAGCTTTAGTGCTCGGTTCGCGTCCCCGGAATGTTTTAAACACTTCCATCGGGTGCAAACTGCCGCCCAATCCTAACACTGTATCTCTGAAGAGTTTACCTGTAGAGGCGATCGCACTTTCATCTTCCAAACCCGCCTCCTCAAACGCCGCAAAAGCATCAGCACTAAGGACTTCCGCCCATTTGTAGCTGTAATAGCCCGCCGCATAGCCGCCCGCAAAAATGTGTCCGAAAGCGCACAAAAATGCGTCTTCTTCCAGAGGAGGCAACACAGTTGTCGTTTTAGCGATGCGGTTGCGGACATCCGCCACGGTTTCGCTACCGCCCGATCGATAGCGGTGGTGCAATTCGATATCAACACTGCTAAAATGTACTTGCCTAAGCATGGCACTGCCGCTCATGTAGTGGCGCGCTGCTAGCAGCTTTTGGTAATAGTGTTCCGGCAAAGTTTCCCCAGTTTGGTAATGTTTCGCCATCCCGAACAAAGTCGCCCTATCGTAACACCAATTTTCCATAAATTGACTGGGCAACTCCACCGCATCCCACTCAACATTATTGATGCCCGAAGCTCCCGGATAGTCTACCGTTGTCAGCATATGCTGCAAACCGTGGCCGAATTCGTGAAACAAAGTTTCTACTTCCAAAAAAGTCATTAAACTCGGTTTCCCGTCAACCGGAGGGCTTTGGTTGCACACCAAATACGCAACAGGTAAGCGCGTTGTTGTTTTTCCCGCTTCCACAAACTTAGCGCGCACCACGCACTCATCCATCCAAGCACCGCCGCGCTTTTCTTCTGGGCGGCTGTAGGGATCTAGATAGAAATTGGCGATCGCATTTCCGGCTTCATCATCTATTTTAAAATAACGCACGTCTTTGTGCCAGACAGGAGCTTGACCGTCCGCCGCCGTTACCGTCACACCGAAGAGCCGCTTTACTAATCCAAATAACCCCTCCAAAACCTGCGGCAAAGCAAAATAAGGACGCAATTCTTCGGCACTAAAAGCAAACTTTTCTTCCCGCTGCCTTTCCGCCCAAAAACCCACATCCCAGTGCTTCAAATCCGCAGCTTCCGGCGCGCCTTTAGAGGCAGCAAAAACTTTCAATTCTTCTAAATCTTTGACAGCAGCATCGTAGCTAGCCAAGCGCAATTCTTCTAACAAAGCTTCCACTGCTGTCACGTTAGGAGCCATTTTGCTCGCCAAGCTCAATTCGGCATAACTGCCAAACCCGAGCAAAGCAGATTTTTCGTGGCGCAGTGCTAAAATGCGATCGGTCAAAGGCCAGTTATTCAATTCTCCACTGCTAGCTCTGCCGATCAAAGCTTTGTACAACTTTTCGCGCAAATCGCGGCGAGTGCTGTGCTGCATAAAAGGCCCGTAACTCGGAAAGTCTAAAGTAATCCGCCAAGGGCCATTTTCCGCACCGGCATTTTCGGCGCCGGCACTGCGAGCCGCTTGAGCTGCTAAACTCAACAAACTCGGCGGTAAACCGTCAATTTCGTCTTTGTTTGTGAGGGTGATACTAAAAGCTTTGGTAGCGTCGAGAACGTGATTGGAAAATTGAGTAGTAATTTCTGCCATTTCTAATTGAATGGCATTGAAACGCTCTTTTTGCTCGCCTTCTAAACCGACGCCGGAGAGTTGAGCATCTCGGAGGGAGGCTTCGACAATTCGCTGTTGAGCTGACTCTAAACTGTCCCAATTTTCGCTAGCCCGCAGCGCTTTAAAACCTTCATAAAGCGGTTTGCTCTGACTGAGCTTGCTCGCAAATTTTACTACTTCCGGCTGCACTGTTTCGTGAGCCGATCGCAATTCCGGACTATTTTTCACCCCCATCAAATGTCCGACAATGCTCCAAGTCCAATTTAAACGCTCTCCGAGCCGCTGCAATGGTTCTACCAAACCGCTCCAAGTCGGCTCAACAGAGGCTTCTAAGGCAGCTAACTCGGCTTCTAGTTCCGCCAGCAGTTGGGTAACGGCGGGGACTACGTGTAGGAGTGCGATCGCATCAAACGGTGGCAATCCTTTGCCAATTAATAACGGGTTATCAGTAACAGTTACGGTTGCGGTCATTTAATTTTCTTGTAACAGGTTGAAAACAGGTGAACTAGACAGATTGCCTTTTCAATTTGTAACACAGTTGTCGGAAAAGTTACACTCCAGCCGGGTGAGGGAGAGGGGGAGAGGGGGAGAATCTGGGAGCATCTCATTTTCGCAAAAAGTATTTTTTTTACAGTGCGAGCGGGGACGCTCGCACTACAAATGCCAAACTCAGATGCACCAGAAAATATTCCTTCTGACTGATGACCAATAACTGCTGTTGACGGCTGTTCGCGAGCGGAGACAGCACTAATGATTGGTGTTCGCGAGCGGGGACAGCACTATTAAATGCAAAACTGATATGCTCCCCTGCCAACTATCAACTGCTTTCGCAGTCAACTGTCAACTGTCAACTGTCAACTGTCAACTGTCAACTGTTTTGCAACTCCTTGACAACCGAGATTAAGCGCTTGAGGTGAGGTTTGACAACTTCTTGCTGCTCGTGTTCCAAACGGTGAATTTGAGCTTGAACTACAGACAAATCCGGAGTCGATTGGTACACAGGAGCTTGCACTTGGCTTTGCAGATTAGCCATAACTTTCTGGATTTCCAAAAATCGAGTATTTACTAATTCCCAGTCATCTCGGGTGAGAGCAGTTTCTGTCAAGCTCTTCATCGCACTTTGCAGTTGTTCTATCGCCTGTTCCACAGCTTCGATATTTGTCGGTTGGCCCACCGATAAATCTTGAATTTGTTCCCTCACCTGCTGGCGAACATCGAGCACAGCAGACGCCACAATTTCTTGCAAAGAAGCTACCGACTCTCCCAAACTCAGCAATTGTCGCTCAATATCGATCGACTCCTCAAAAGCTGCATTCCTAGGCAATGCAGCCATTTGCTGGCGCAGCGCTGCAATATCTGCTGACAAATGCCTCCGCAATTTAACAATTACCGTTACCGCCGTTTTTTCGACCTTATTTACAGACTTTTGTACTTGGGCCAATTCCGAAGTTTGATGAACCCGCACTTGCTGCTCGAACCGATACCGATTAGCCACATTCAGCGACAAAGCCAAGGTTAGGGGAGCCACCCCGTAAAAAGCTTGACCAGACACTGCCACCGCCAAGGAACCCAAACCAGAGGCCGCCAGAGAGGCGTACTCTGCCACCTCCAGCCAGTGCCTTTGAGGAAAACTTGGCCTCAAGCGGTTTCTAACAGAGGGGTTTGGCTTCCGCACGACTCTTTGGGTCATAGTATTTTCTCGTTGTTGATAAGGTTGCGAGACAGAGTGGAGCATCGATTTATATCCTTTTTTCAGTTATATGTTTTACATTATTTCTGTGCACTCTTCTATTTTTACCTAATTCAGTAAGTTAAGGATGATTGACACATTATTATGTATTTGCGAGCCGTCTTGCTGTCGCCCACAATTGGGGCTGTTAAAAGCTGAACCCCAAGGCGTCCTCTATTTTACAGGACGGGGCGCGATCGCCCGCAGGCGATCGACAATCGCTGCACAGGTCGGTCGATTTGAGATTTTCCATTTTTCGATTTGAGATTAAAACTGCCACCTACTGACGGCGATCGAAGCTTTTAGCCTAGCGGTAGTTGCGTTTTTGTTCGTGCATTGGTATAATTTACTTCTTCTCAATTTCTCAGATATAATTTACAGCCAGACTTGACAAATGAAATCAGAAAAACCCGAAAAGGCCGATCGGCTCAAGTCTATTGTCAGTATCACAATCTTTATCATCCTCGTCCTAGCAGTCGGCTTTTTAAGCGTGAATTTTATTTCAGCTCTCTATGCTAAATTTGCTTAGAATAACTGATTAATTGGTAATTGGTAATTGGCTGTCAACTGTCAACCCTTTGGCTGCGCGAGCGGGGAAGCTGTCAACAGTCAACAGTCAACAGTCAACAGTGTCACAAGAGTTAATGCAAAAACTTGCGAACTTGATATTCGCGACTTTCGACGATCGGCATTTGCAAATCGCCCATTTTAGCATCCAACTCATCGATTGTGCTTTGCGGCACCGAGTTCCACTGTTCCCTAGTTTCCCAGCGAATCAACATCAGCACCTCATTTTCCACCGCATCCACCCAAACTTCTTTGCCCAAATAACCGGGAAAACTTTTGAGTCCGGCCGTCCAAACTTCTTCATCTCGCAGAATAAACTGTTCCCATTTTTCACGAGGTACTTTAAATCTCAGCCACTCAATTACCATATGATTTTAGATTGTAGATTTTAGATTTTGTAAGGTGCCCAGGCAAAAAAGGATTGGTATGTCATCTCAGATTCATATCGTGTTCTTTCGGTTAACCCGGATAAGTAAGGATCGCGCGTGCGGACTTAAGTCCGCTCTGATGATGCGGACACTCCCGACGCACTACGAACTATTTTTGTTGTGCTAAGCGACAGCACATTATATCATTCCTGACGCACCTACAAAACTTATTGAAAAAAACATTAGTTCTCAGTCACAACATTATGATAGTAAAAGCACCCTAAAATAATTCCAGATTTGGATTTAATCGATTAATCGTTACCGATCGCAATTTTAACGATTAACTCAGTTCCCTCTCCCGGACGAGAAATACACAGCAAGTCACCACCATGCTTTTCTACTACCAAATGCTGGGATATTGCCAATCCCAAACCTGTGCTCGTGGTCTGACATTTAGTGGTAAATAAAGGGTCAAAGATACGGCAGAGAACTTCTTCAGTCATTCCAGGGCCGTTGTCGCTAATGGCGATCGCCACTTCGCTCTCCCCTATCACTTCTGTCCGAATCCGAATTTCGGGATTGAATATTTCAGTTCCCGAGCTACCGGCAGACAACAAAGACTGATTTTGGATTTTACCATACTTTTCCGGATTTCTCCCCTCTGCTTCCAAAGCGTCGATCGCATTTGTCAACAAGTGCATGAACACTTGATTTAACTGTCCCGGATAGCAGCGGACTCGCGGCAAATCCCCGTATTCCTTAACTAGAGAAATACCCGGCCGTCCCCCTTTAGCTTGGAGGCGATTTTGCAAGATCAGCACAGTGCTGTCCAAACCTTCATGGATATCCGCAGGCTTCATTTCAGGTTCGTCAGTACGCGAGAACAAGCGGAGCGATCGCACAACATCCCGAATTCTCTCCGAACCGACTTTCATTGAATTTAGCAGTTTTGGTATGTCTTTTTTGATGAAGTCTAAGTCTAATTCTTCCATCAAATCTTGAATTTCCGGAGCTGGATCGGGATAATTTTTTTGGTAAAGGTCGATCGAACGCAGCAGTTCTTGAATGTAGCCAGTGGCGTGGCTGACGTTGCCAGAAATGAAACTAACTGGATTATTAATTTCATGCGCTATTCCTGCTACCAACTGCCCTAGAGATGACATCTTTTCTGTTTGGATCAGTTGAGTTTGAGTTTGCTGCAAAACTAACAGCGTCCGCTC
This sequence comes from Microcoleus sp. CAWBG27, assembly GCF_020883145.1. Lineage (NCBI taxonomy): Bacteria > Bacillati > Cyanobacteriota > Cyanophyceae > Oscillatoriales > Microcoleaceae > Microcoleus > Microcoleus sp. CAWBG27. The sequence goes on along the minus strand of NZ_JAHREU010000007.1, from coordinate 116,220 downwards.
TAATTTTGCCGCTTGCTGGCGCAGGCGTTCTTCCGATTCTTGCAAAGCCAACAAAGACTGTTTGCTTTCTGTAATGTCCAATCCCACAAATACCGCTGCCGTATTTTTTTGATATTTTTGAGCCACAATTAAATAAGTTTTATTTTCTCCTCTGATGCTCGCTGTTACTTCTTGAGAGGTCTTATGGTTCGAGCCGACAAAAAAATCGTATACTAAGTCGTTAAATTTGGGACTTGTATCTAAAAAACCTACTTTTTTACCTGCAAATAGTTCAGCAGGCATTTGATAAGCGGAAGCTAAATGTCGGTTTACTCCCAGGTAGCGCAAATCGGAACTTACCCAAGAAACTAATCCGGGCACCGCATCCAAGACGGCTTGAAGTTGCTCTTTTGCCTCTAAAAGCGCAGATTTTGCTGCGAGGCGAGCGGAAATGTCGCGGGCGATCGCGCAACAGTATTCGCAGCCGTCGTATTCTAAATAATTGAGTTGAACTTCAACGGGAACAATGGTGCCATTTTTGGTTTTATAACTGGTTTCAAAAGTAAGGTTGTTTTGCTGCTTGAGTTCAACCCAGCGCTCTGGCCAATCCGATGCTGACAATTGCGAATCGATGTCGGTGAATCTCAGCTTTAGCAGTTCCGATTCCGAGTAACCTCCTCGATCGCAAGCCGCTTTATTCGCATAGCAAATTTTCCCGTCGGAGGTGGTGAAAAAAACTGTATCAGCAGCATTGTCGAGGGCTTTTTGAGTTAGTTGTAGTTTTGTTTCTAACTTCTGGCTTTTGCCACCGGGCCTCCATATATTGTTGTAGAAATTTCTTTCTGTTATCTTTTCGGCAAACAGGATCAAACCGCCGATCGCACCTTCGTTATTTTTCCACGGCCAAAATACCCATTTTTCCGCAGCCCTGACCCCACCTTCGATTTGTCCTGCTACAGATACGGGCGATTGCCCTACGACAAACTCGCTATATTCCAAAACTCCCGCCAAACAAGCGCGAGCATTTTGGTGCCAATATTCCGGGAGATTTGGGAACAGTTCCCAATGAGACCGACCCAGGGCCTCACCGCCACCAAATCCGCAATCTGTTTCCCAGCGACGAGAAACCGACAGATAGCGCATTTCACAATCTACCATTGCCACGGCGTCGGCGGAGCGCTCCACAAACCGCCGAAATCCTTCTTTATTTTCGGACATGGCTGCATCAGGGGGTTGGTGGGCGATCGGGATTTTCCCCCCGGCATACCTTCCCAGTCGAATTTCTTGCTTAACTGGCTTAGTTTGCACGATTTGGGATTTCCTCCATAGCTGTCAAGTTTGAAAAATCTATTTCAGACCTAAAACACTCTTCCCCTGATTGGCTGTTTTGGGTGATACCCTTGGAGGGTCTCACCCATCAGTAATATCATTTTCTAGGAGATGTGTCCATAGGTACTTAATAAATTGTTCCCGAAACTTTGACATTCAGGAAATTTCCTCATAATTATTCAACATTTGAGGTGGCGCAGCAGTACGCACAGGCTAGCTATCCCTCTTCGTGAATCGCCCAAAGTGTGTGAGACTTTAGGTGCGTCGTCAAACAAATTTGTGCGTAAATTCACTGGTAAAATCCACTCTCCCTTTCCGCAGCATCGCAGGATCTAATCTTTCAATTGTGTTACAAGTGAGTAACACTACGAGTTTCTGTTGAAATTGAATCCCGTGCTCGTCCATCACGCTTTGATACAGAGTTCCATCCAGCAAACTCAAAATATGTTCAGTTTTGTTACTGCGTTGGGCCGCTGCGGTCGATCGATCTTGAGCCAAATTATCAGCCTCGTTGATAATAATGCAAATCCGCTCCAAATAACTCGGGGGGACAAAATTTTCCACCGCATCATGATCTAAGATAAAGATCACATAACCCAGCGGCACTAAAATCTCCTTTGCTATCGCTTGAGTCCAAGCAGTTTTGCCAGTCCCCGGTTCGCCACTAACCAACACAGCCAACTGATTTTGGTCAAGAATTGCCTGCTGAACAGTATCAGTAAAACTTTGAACTTCCGCAGAAAAACTCCGAATAGGAAAGTGACTGTGAACCTGTCCGACACGACTTTTGTACCCGCTGAGAATCACCGCTAAATTATAAGTAGCCTTGCTAACTAACGGCGCAATATCTTTGCAAATCAGAGTGTAGCACCGCCGACCCCTGTCGTAGCTGTCAATTTGCAGCCAACAGCCTGCTTGTCCCCAATAAGCATAAACAGTACCCAAAACTTCCAAACGTTCCCAGCTAACAAATCGCTCCCGCGGATAAGAAAAATGCCGTTCCATAAAAAACTGGGTAATCGCATCCGGTTTACCCAGCAAATCCAGAACCTTGAAAACAACAATCTCTTGGAGTTTGTTGAGAACGTAGTCGATGGGAATACTAGCGCGGCTGACCAATTGAACAACAGGCGTTTCCGTGACTAAAACATCTTTGTAACGGTAATCCGGGTAAACTGGTTGCGGAGTAATGTAATCCCAAAACTCGTCTATTTCGTAGCGAGTATTTTCCGAGAATACATTTAAGATATTCGCCCACCAAGTATACTGGTGTCGTCCCATGGCATCGGCGATATCGCTGGCTGCATCTAAAGTTTTTTGAGCGAGTTCTACAGGGTCGCTAGATGCTAAGTGCAGCAGGTGTTCCCAATCAAATTGACGGTAGAGAGGTCGCCAGCCCGATCCTAGGAGCCCTCGATTTTGAGGGTTGTTTTGATTAAAATTATTGTCGCGATCGCCCATATCTTCCGCACTCATCTTGTAAAACTCCTAGTTACTCTTATTTTAAAATATTTGTCGCACACTTGCTAGAACCAAACAGGATTTTCTCAATAAACTTTTAGATAATTGGGCGGCACCATATCTACCAACCAAACTTTGTTATCCGAGCAGTAAAATGTATGGCCGTCGCATTGCATTGCTGCGGTATCTACAATCAAGACTGCCGGGATGCCGTGTCTGGCACCTACTTTACGGGCTGTTTGAATGTCCGCCGACAAATGAACGTGATGTCGAGACATTTTCCGAATTCCTTCACTGAGAATAGACTTGACGGCAGTCTTGCCTGTTCCGTGATATAAAATATCTGGTGGAACAGCAGGTTCTAACTGCAAGTCAACCTCTACACTGTGTCCTTGGTTGGCCCGAATTAGAGTGCCTGTCGAGTCAAAAGAAAAGCGCTGTTTGTCGTTTTGGGCGACTACTTCCTTGAGTTCGTAAAGCTGAACGGAAAAGTTATTTTTTTGGCAAGCATCGAGGAGTTCGCTAACAGAAATCCAGCCCCCCGGTGCGAGTTGAATGCCGATGCGTGCGGGCGCGTGGCGCAGGTGTTTGCTGAGATATCTGCTAATTTTTATTAATCGGGCATCGTTCATCATTTTACTTAATTTATTGAGTTATTTTGTGGGTATATCGGGTTTATTTAATCTGTTTTTCCTGGGATAAGAAACAGTGTAGCTTTATTATTGAGAAAGAGATAGGTACGTTGTTGGGCTTTAGCCCTGTTTATATATATCGAAAGAGGGCTAAAGCCCAACAACGTACCTTTTTGAATGTCAATCGGTGTCCGAAAGAGGAAATGCTTGCAAAATCATTGCAGACAGTATGCCAGTTCCCGCGCCTAAATCTAGAACTTTTATGTTGGCATGGGTTTCAAAATCAATTAATTGCAATATTATTTCGTGTTGCTCGCGATACTGCGGAATGAGGCGGGGAATTAAACCATCATAATCAAATGCTCTTTCTTCAAATTGTTGGCGTACATCGTCTAAATTCCTAGATAAATTCACTAAAACTTTTCCTCAAATTTTTAATAGTTGAGTGCGTTAATGCAGTTGGACTGCTCTCTCGTTAAATGTCGTATTACATTTATAATACAAAATATTTACAGACCTGTCAAGATGTAAGGAGAAAATAATTGAACTGAAGTTGCTGACGATCGCAAAACACAGACTTGGTTAGCCATTTCCCAGCCAATTATTTGGGAAGTGTCAAGCCCTGCACATATATCTGGGATGTGGAGTTGAGGCAGAATGCGGGAGAGTCGAAAGCCTGGGGCAGAGATTTTGTGCCAGATGCGGCATATTCAACAGTTGACAGTTGACAGTTGACAGTTGACCATGGGAGAGCGACCTCTACCCTTAAGTCCGAGGATTGGAGTAATGAATAGTCTGATTTTAATTTCTCCCTCAAAGACTTGGGGCTTTCAACCAATTCTTTCTGGTAATTTTCAGAAAAAAGTTGGGTTTTTGCAGCCAGCGGCGGAGCGGGCAGATCTGAGAAAATCTGTCTTCAGATTGACCAATTTTAGTCTAAACTTCAAATAAAATTTCAGGTGACTCCAGTTTTCCAAAATAGTGCCACTGTAGGCAGCTATCCCCAACCCCGATAGTTCTTGTTCATTCCTCATCTAAAATCTCGAATCTCAAATGGTATGACTCCTGAGTGGATGTGCTGTTTGCCGAGCATTCATGAAAATAAAAATATACAAAATATTACACCCGCCGGTGCGGAAAAAACAGTGATAATTAATCAGGATGCGAGTAGATTAGGTGTCAGTCATCAGGGGACAATAGAAGCAATGGAAATTCAAGAGCGGAGCCAGGAGCGGCGCGATCGCCTCAGTCAAATTTCTACGATAAAAGAACTAGATTCGTCGCTGCAAGAAGGTTTAGATTTTAAAGTAGCGATCGACAGATCGGCACTGGCGGTGAGAACCGACGCCCGAGGAATTATCAATTATGTCAGCGATCGACTGTGCAGCATCTCTAACTATTCGCGTACTGAACTAATAGGGAGCCATTTTTGCATCCTCCATTCGGAATATAAGTCTTCGGAATTAACCAAAAATCTGCTGTCAACAGTTGCCAAAAATGAAGTTTGGGAAGGAGAAATGAAGAACCAAGCCAAAAATGGCAGTGATTATTGGGTGTACGCAGCAGTAGTTCCGCTTTTGGACTTTAACGAGAAACCCTGTCAGTATTTGGCGATCGGATTTGACATCACCGATCGCAAAGCCGTTGAAGCAGCCCAAGCCGCAGTCAACCGCGCCAAAGAAGATTTTTTGGGCATCGCCGGACACGAACTGCGATCGCCCCTGAGCGCGATTTTGGGATGGGTGCAGCTAGCTCGATCGCGCAAGTTAAACGAAGCTACCACCAACCGCGCTTTGGAAATCATCGAGCGCAACGCCAAATTGCAAAACCGGCAAATAGACAATCTCCTCGATTTGAGTCGGCTGCTGCGGGGGAAAGTCCGCCTGAACCTGGCTCGGGTTCACCTCCCATCTGTCATAGAATCGGCTATTGAGACCGTCCGCCCCGCCGCCGAGGCCAAAAACCTCCGCGTAGAAACACAGTTCTACCCCGGCGTCAGCTACGTTGTGGCCGACGTAGAGCGCTTGCAGCAAATAGTCTGGAACCTCCTGGCAAACGCCATCAAATTCACCCCAGAATCGACACCAGACCCAGTTAAAGTGCGGATCGAGCCTACAGAGTCGGGTACCTTGATTCGGGTCAGCGACAGCGGTTGCGGGATTGAACCCAAATTTGTGCCGCACATCTTTGACTACTTCCGCCCCGGAGATAGCTTCCAGTCCAAGGAACAAAATCGGCTCGGGTTGGGGCTCTCAATTGTGCGGCATTTGGTGGAATTGCACGGGGGAACTGTTTGGGCTTCCAGTCCCGGCCTGGGTATGGGGACGACGTTTGGGGTGCTGCTACCGATCGCGAACAGCAACAATTCGCGCGACGACGATCGCCAAAGCGCGATCGGCCGCACCGAAAACCACGCGGAATCGGTTCCCAAACCCCTAGCCGGAAAGCAAGTGCTGGTGGTGGAAACCAGCGCCGAGATTCGGGAATTTCTCAAAACAGCCCTCGAAGCATTTGGAGCCAAGGTAACAGCGGTGGGTAGCGCTGGCGAAGCGATGGCGCAGTTGGAACAGTCGCGGCCCGACGTGTTGGTGAGCGATATGGCGGTGTCGGAAACAGACGGCTCCGATTTGATCCGCCGCATCAGAGCCATGGAAACGTCCGAGCAGAGGGAACTGCTGCCGGCGGTGGCCCTGACGGGAGGCGTCCGTGAGGAGGATTCGGCATCGGCCCTCTCTGCGGGGTTTCAGAGGCATTTGTCGAAGCCGGTGGAGGCGAATCAGTTGGTAAGCGCGATCGTCCAATTGGCAGGGATGAGTGAATTTGGCTGCTCAGACGAGGGAAATGTTGGGGCGATCGCCCCGCTGGCGGACTCTAACAGTTGTGACGACAAAAATAATGGGGGACAATTAAAGCCTGACAGCCGAGAATTACCGCTGTTGCTCGTAGTAGAAGACAACTATTCTCTGCTGGCTTACCTCCAAACTTTATTGAGTCCGTACTATCGAGTTGCGGTGGCGATGGACGGGGTTGAAGGTTTAGAAAAAGCCAAAAGTTTGCAGCCGAATTTGATTTTGAGCGACCAAATCATGCCCCGACAAAACGGACTGGATTTGCTCAAGGAGATTCGGAAGACGCCGGAGTTGAGTTCGACTCCAGTAATCTTTTTGACAGCGCGATCGGGCATGGAAGCTCGGATCGAAAGTTTGGATGCTGGTGCTGACGATTATATTTCCAAACCTTTTGACGAGAGGGAACTGTTGGCGAGGGTTAGAAACTTGCTCAGAACCCACGCAGCCGAACAGCAGTTGACAGTGCTCAACCGCCAATTGCAGCAGCAGAAACGGCAGTTAGAAACAGTGAATCGAGCCTTGCAGTATTTGGCAACTTACGACAGTTTGACTGAGGTAAGAAACCGCCGCTTTTTTAATGATTATATGGATGCGGAATGGCGGCGTTTGGCGAGGGAAGAAGCGTCGCTGTCATTGATTATGTGCGATATCGATTACTTCAAACTTTACAACGACACTTACGGCCACCAACCGGGGGACGAGTGTTTGCGGCAAGTGGCGCAGGTTTTGCAGAAATCGGTAAACCGATCGGCTGATTTAGTTGCGCGTTACGGTGGAGAAGAATTTGCCATAGTTTTGCCGAATACGGATATTGAAGGTGCGGCTTGCGTTGCCGAAAGGATCGCCCAACAGGTGCGGGATTTGCAGATACCTCACGCGCAGTCTGCTGTCAGCGAATATGTCACGCTGAGTTTGGGTGTAGCTTGCTGCATTCCGGCGCCGATGTCGCAGCCAGCGACGTTAATTGCGATCGCCGATGAGTCGCTGTATCGGGCGAAAGCCGCTGGGCGCGATCGGGTTTCGGTTGCAGCCTTTGAAGCATAATATATATTAGTTAAAGGAGGTCGTGCCATGACAGCAACATTAGATAAGCCCAAAGACCAGCGGCTAATTCACTCCGGGATTGATTGGCAACAATTCAAACTAATCGAACAAGGCTTTTCTGACTCCCCCGGCATCAGACTGTTTTATTTCAAAGGTGAGGTAGAAATCTTGGCAGTTTCGGAAGAACACGAATCATTCAGCAGGACGATCGCAGGTCTGCTGATGGACTACTTTGTGGAAAAAGACATCGAGTTTAACCCTTTAGGTAGCTTTACTCAAGAGATTGCACAGAAAGCTTCTGTGCAATCTGACGAATCTTTTTTGATTGGAAAATCAATAGGTAAAACCCCCGATCTGGCTATCGAAGTTGTATTTACTAGCGGTAACGAGAGCAAATTGAATCGCTACCAAGCCTTGGGAGTCCCCGAAGTGTGGTTTTGGGAGGATGGAGTATTTGGTCTGTATCATTTGCGATCGCACGGTTATGAAAAAATTGCCCAAAGTGAAATATTGCCAGATTTAGATATTAATTTATTGTCTCGCTGTTTGCTGATGGCTTCCAGGGTTGAAGCGGTTAAGGAGTTTCGGCGCTGCATTTCTGGGGATTAGATGAAAAGTGTTTTGTAAGTGCGACATCGCCCGCAGTCAGAGTTACAAATTGCAATACTGGCGAGCGCGATCGGGTGGTTGATAAGTGCGATCGCACAACCCCTAAAACGCCAGAGATATGTTATTTAAAGTAGATACCGACATCAGATTTTGGCAACTTTTCCAGGAGATTATTGCCCTATGTCCTCTCAACAACCACACCCTACGACCCCTTACATCAGATTTGCCGACTGGTGCTTGCACTTTGACAGCCTTTCAGAAGAAGCGAAACATACAGTTGAGTTGCTGTTAAAAAAAGCAGGAACTTCTGACTGTTATGAAGCGGAGCAAATACTGTTAAATAGAATTCCTCTGGGTCTGCCAAGCAGTCGAATATCAGACCTCACACCACTACAATTTCTGACTGATGCGACTTATCTGAATCTGCGCGACAATCAAATATCAGACGTAACACCCCTGCAATCTCTGACCAATTTGACACATTTGAAGCTGAACAACAATCGAATATCAGACTTAGCACCTTTACAATCTCTAACTGCTTTGACTTTTCTGTCTCTGAGCAACAATCAAATATCAGACTTAACCCCCCTGCAATCTCTGACTAATTTGACTTTTCTGGATCTGAACAACAATCAAATATCAAATTTAACCCCCCTGCAATCTCTGACTAATTTGATTTCTCTGCATCTGGAAAACAATCAAATATCAGATATAAGATCCCTGCAATCTCTGACAAATTTGACTTTTATTAGTCTGAATAACAATCAGATATCAGACTTAACAACCCTGCAATCTCTGTGGAAGGCTACAGCAAATTCTACAGGGCTAGTCGATCGCACCCGTGCCGCAGCAGCGATCGAATTTGCCTACACAGCTATCGGCAAGAATTGCCCGAAGATTATTATGTTTTGTTCGAGTCCTTACTTCGCGATGGCACAGTTAAAAAAAATGGAATTTTCAACTAATAAAAATGATTTTTTCTGGCTTGTTTACAAACAGTTAGAATTAGCAGATCGGCCGTTTAGCTTAATAACATATGGAAATTCGGATTTTTCAGCAATCAGATGGGAGTGGCAGATTGAACAAGAATTACAGCGAGATTTTTCGGACTATGGAAACTACTCAATGTCGAGCGTTACTGGGAACTCTCTGTTGGACAAAATCTGCATGGCTGACTTTTGTGCCTCTGTAATTAGAATTACTCTCAACCCAGATGCACAAAAAGCTTTAGAATGCTTGAAGTGGCTTTTTGTTGAATGCGGGTGGATTTTTGCGTTTGATGATGTCTGCTATGCGTGCGATCGCCCTTTAAAACTCTCCCTCGACAGCGAAGATCGGCTGCACGCAGAAGGGGAAAGCGCGATCGAATTTACCGACGGTTACAAAATCTACTCGTATCACGGAGTAACTTTGCCGGAAAAATACGGACAAATACACCCGAATCAGTGGGAAGCACGATGGCTTTTAGAAGAAGAAAATGCCGAACTTCGGTGAGTGTTAATTCAGGGAATTGGTTACGCTAGAATTTGCTCCGAGTTGCAAGCCGTAGAATTAGATAGTTGGCAAGAATACACTCTGTTAAAAATAGATAATGCCGATGTCGAGCCGATTTATTTATTAAAAATGACTTGTCCGAGTATGGGCTTTATTCATGCTTTGCGAGTGCCTCCTGACGTGCGATCGGCCCGTGAGGCAATTTGTTGGGTGAATTGGGATATTGAACCGGAGGAATTTTCAGTACAAACTTGAATTCCATTTTTAAAGAGAGATATGTTATTTAAGGTAGATACCGATATCAGAATTTTAGCAACTTTTCTAGGAGTTGATTATCCTATGTCCTCTCAACAACCAAACCCTGTGACCCCTTACATCCGCTTTGCTGACTGGTGCTTGAACTTTGACAGCCTTTCAGAAGAAGCGAAACATACAGTTGAGGTGCTGTCAAAAACAGCAAGAACTTCTAACTGTTATGAAGCGGAGCAAATACTATCAAATTTGACTTCTCTGAATCTGTACGGCGATCAAATATCGGACTTAACACCCCTGCAATCTCTGACCAATTTGACAGAGCTGCGTCTGGAAAACAATCAAATATCGGACTTAACACCCCTGCAATCTCTGACCAATTTGATACGTCTCGATCTGTACAACAATCACAGATCAGACATAACACCCCTGCAATCTCTGAGTCATTTGACTCCTCTGTCTCTGCGCAACAATCAAATATCAGACTTAACAACCCTACAATCTCTGACCAATTTGACAAAGCTAAATCTGTACAACAATCAAATATCGGACATAACGCCACTGCAATCTCTGACCAATTTAACAAAGCTAAATCTGCACAACAATCAAATATCGGACATAACGCCCCTGCAATCTCTGACCAATTTGACAGAGCTGCATCTGTACGGCAATCAAATATCAGACTTAACACCCCTTTCATCTCTGACCAATTTGACAGAGCTAAATTTGACAGGGTTAAATCTGCACAACAATCAAATATCGAACTTAACGCCCCTTTCATCTCTGACCAATTTGACAGGGCTAAATCTGCACAACAATCAAATATCAGACATAATGCCCCTGCAATCTCTGACCAATTTGACTTCTTTGCGTCTGCAAAAGAATCGAATATCGGACTTAACACCCCTGCAATCTCTGAGGAATTTGACTTTTCTGGCTCTGGACTACAATCAAATATCAGACTTAACACCCCTGCAATCTCTGAGGAATTTGACTTTTCTGTCTCTGGACTACAATCAAATATCAGACTTAACACCCCTGCAATCTCTGAGGAATTTGACTTCTCTGTCTCTGCGCAACAATCAAATATCAGACTTAACACTCCTGCAATCTCTAAGGAATTTGACTTCTCTGTCTCTGAGCAACAATCAAATATCAGACCTAACACCCTTGCAATCTCTGAGGAATTTGACAGAGCTGGCTCTGGGAAACAATCAAATATCAGACTTAACACCTCTGCAATCTCTGACTAATTTGACACATCTAAGGCTATACAAAAATCAAATATCAGACCTCATACCCCTGAAATCTCTGACTAATTTGAAATCACTATGTCTAGACAACCAAATATCAGACCTAATACACCTGCAATCTCTGTGGAAATCTATAGCCAATTCTACAGAGCAAGTCGATCGCACCGGTGCCGCAGCAGCAATCGAATTTGCCTACGCAGCTATCGGGAAGACTTGCAAGAAAATTATTTTTTGTTCGAGTCCTCAATCGGCAATGACACAGTTGAAAAAATTGAAATATCCAACTAATAAAACTGATTTTTTCCCGCTTATAGAGCGAGAGCTAATATTAGCCTGTCGGCCGTTTGACTTCATAACATCTAATGTCTTGTATTCTTCACGAATAAGATGGGAGCGAGAGCTTGAACAAGAATTGAAACGAGATTTTTCTGACTATTGGCAATATTTAAAGTCGATCGCTACTGGGAGATATCTGTTGAAGACAATCTGCATGGCTGACTTTTGTACCTCTGTAATTAGAATTACTCTCAACCCAGATGCACAAAAAGCTTTAGAATGCTTGAAGTGGCTTTTTGTTGAATGCGGGTGGATTTTTGCGTTTGATGATGTCTGCTATGCGTGCGATCGCCCTTTAAAACTCTCCCTCGACAGCGAAGATCGGCTGCACGCAGAAGGGGAAAGCGCGATCGAATTTACCGACGGTTACAAAATCTACTCGTATCACGGAGTAACTTTGCCGGAAAAATACGGACAAATACACCCGAATCAGTGGGAAGCACGATGGCTTTTAGAAGAAGAAAATGCCGAACTTCGGCGAGTGTTAATTCAGGGAATTGGTTACGCTAGAATTTGCTCCGAGTTGCAAGCCGTAGAATTAGATAGTTGGCAAGAATACACTCTGTTAAAAATAGATAATGCCGATGTCGAGCCAATTTATTTATTAAAAATGACTTGTCCCAGCACCGGATTCATTCATGCTTTGCGGGTTCCACCCGATATGCAATCTGCAAGGGAAGCGATTCGTTGGGTGAATTGGGATATCGATTATGAGGAGTTTTCCGTCCAAACTTGAAGGAACTCATATAGCCTTTCTCAGAAAGATGAGGTACTCATGGGCATAGGGCATAGGGCATAGGGCATACCTCACTTTTTTGAGAACCGCTATAAAATAGACCTCTTGCAAAAGTCTTTTTAATCAAATTTTGGGACGCTGCTCAAAGCCCATCCCACAAGAAAAAAAATGTGGGACGGGCTTCTAGCCTGTCCTATTTTTGCAACAAGTCTAATGATTTGCCAATAAAAACTAATTGCGATCGGTTATGCTAAATCATCCTTTAATAGCAAAGTTCGCTAGGGCCTCCCGGAATTGCACCACGCTGTTTGAGCATCTGTTTTTGGGCTGGTGTAAAGTCAGGATTTCCCTCTAAAATTGTGATTCTTGCACCCTCTAACTTTGCTCCATCTAACTTAATTTGATTGCTGGAAAGAAAGCACATTTTGGCATTTCTCAGGTCGGCACCGCTGAAATCTGCATTCACAGTTTTTGCATTGCTGAGTTGTGCGCCGAATAAGTTAGCATTTTGCAAATTTGTACCGCTCAATTCTGCGTATGGTAAGTGTGCATTTTGCAGGTTAGCATTCTGAAGTTGAGCATTAGATAGAATGATATTTGGTAAACCAGCATCGGTTAAATTTGATTCTCTCAGATTAGCAGCTTGAAAGTTGGGAGGGCTTCCCCCAGAGCTTCTTGTGCCACTCAAATTTGCTTTTTTGAGATTGGCATTGCTGAAATTTGCATTGACGATATTGGAGTTACTGAGGTTGGCACCTTCAAAGTCGCCACCAGTAAAATCTGCATTGGCAAATGCAAAGACACAATTAGTACACTGCTTGGTCAAACGAAATCGCATCGGATCTAGTTGACTAAATATCAGGAGGAATCCAATGTACAATAAAGATAAAATTATGCCGATAGCGAGCGCAGTTAACAGCAAAATCTGAGGTAAACTGGGATAGCCATATAAGTTGATATATTTCATTGCTGAAACAGAAAGAATAATGCCGATCGCAATTCCGATCAAAATTAACATAAAACCTCTCAGCAAACGATAGTTTCAGTTCTGCCCGATCCAAAATTATCAAAGCCGGTTATTGACTTTTATTTGTAGTATGCTAGTATTATGTAGTGACCGCGAATCAGGCTCGATTTAGCAAAACCACCAAGCAAAATTAATAAAAACCTATGCAACCCATCCGACAAGGCGACGTAATTCTCACCCCCGTACCGCAAATCCAAGGTGACAAAAAACCTCATCTCACCCTCGCTGAAGGTGAAGTCACGGGACATTCTCACCAGATTGTTGAGGGGCAGGCTGAACTGTACGAAAAAGACGGTACCCTGTACTTGCGAGTGCTTTCGCCGACAGCTTTATTGAGTCACGAAGAACACAAAGCGATCGCAATTCCAGAAGGTAATTGGATGGTGCGGATTCAGCGCGAATACGAACCCCAAGGCTGGAGGTATGTCGCAGACTAAGGTTAAAAAACTCACGCCAGCACAAGAGGCTGAGATTCCAGTTTATCGCGACAAGTGGAGGGCGATCGCACTTTCGACTGGCCCGATCGATCGCTCTCAAGCTGCCGAAACCATTACATTAGCTTACAGGGCGAGCGGCAAACAAGCACCGGAAATCATTTTTTGCGATCGTCCCTACCAAGCCGCTAACATCATCGACAGCCACGCAGACAAGCCCAGGAGTCACTTCCGCAGCCAATTAGAGAGCAAAGTACGCAGCGAATTTGAAAAACAACTGCTGACTTGTCTGCGCGGACAACTCGAAAACCAGCTAAAACGTCAACTGCAAAATCAACTCGAAAATGAACTTTACACCCAACTGCAAAGCCAACTGTGGAGTCCCCTCCGCGAGCATTTAGCGATGGAAATAGCCAGCAAATTGCCGATCGATTTAAGCGGACAGCGGGCCCGGTATTTGCACTACACTCATCTCAACAAACAACTAGATAATTGCATTCAACCGGAATTGTGGGCTGGTGGCGGGAGTTTGTTAGATTTTTGCATTTCTGTGTTGAATTGCGCGCACTCCTACGGCAATATCTGGACAATTTTTCAATCGCTTGTCAAGACTTGTGGCTGGATTTTTCCCTATGACAAAGTTTGCGTTGTGTGCGAAAAGCCGATCGCACTTTCTGCAGACAGCAACCACCGTTTACACGCCGAAGCAGCACCCGCCGTACAATTTGCCGACGGTTTTGCGATTTACGCCTATCACGGCGTGATTTTACCCGAATGGTACGGCCGCCTGCAACCGCACGAGTGGCAGTCTAAATGGCTGTTGAAGGAGCACAACGCTCTTGTTCGGCGAGCCTTAATTCAGGGCATCGGGTGCGATCGTATTTGTCAAGAACTAGCAGCCACTGAATTAGACACTTGGCAGGAATATACCCTGTTAAAAATGGATTTTGAGGACGATTTCGACGACTCGGGAATGCCATTACCAGTTTTTTTGTTAAAAATGACCTGTCCGAGCACTGGGTTCGTTCATGCCCTGCGAGTTCCTCCAAATATGACATCTGCACAAGAGGCAATTTGCTGGGTAAACTGGGGAATTGAACCAGAGGAGTTTTCCGTGCAAACTTGACTATTTCTCTTTACCAACAAGCCTGTTAGTTCGTTTCCGGTTGCATTGGAATGATTTAACTTTTCTAGAGCGCAGAGGACACAGAGGGAGAGAATAGAGAGATGAATAATTCCGATGCTACCGGATTTGATATTAGTTCGTCCTTCCGAAAGCCCGCCAGGGGTTTAAACCCACGGGGCTTTTAGCTAAAGTCCGTTAAAACGGACTGGTAGTATTAAAACATCCCACAAATGAACAGCAAATATTTTATGAAATTGCGCTCTCACCTGCTTAATTTCTGTTTAAAATCCAATACAAAAATCTTTTTTTTACAGTCCAAGCAGTCGCCAGCCCCGGACAGCACTACAAAAGTAAAACTGAGATGCTCCATAGGACGACCGACCTGATATAATCAATTAAAAATTAATACCCTTGCCACTATATCATGACTAGCCCTACTGCAACTCTTTTGATTTCCTGTCCCGATCGCAAAGGGCTTGTCGCCTTACTTGCTAATTTTATCGCTTCCCATAATGGCAATATTATCCACGCAGATCACCATACTGATTTTGCCGCCGGATTATTTTTAAGTCGTCTGGAATGGCAATTAGACGGTTTTGACTTAAGCATCGAAGAAATGACAGATGCTTTTACTGAACTTGCCAAGGATTTACAAGCAAATTGGCAATTACAGTTCTCTGAAGAAGTTCGACGGATTGCGATATGGGTTAGCCACCAAGATCATTGCTTGTTAGATTTGATTTGGCGACAACGTTCTAAGGAAATGCCTGCGAAAATCCCCCTGATTATCAGCAACCATGAAAAGTTAAAGCCCATTGCCGAACAATATGGTATCGATTTTGAGTATATTCCCATTAATAAAGAGAGCAAGGCTATTCAAGAAGCACAACAGTTAGATACTCTCAAGAAATATAACATCGATTTAGTAGTATTGGCAAAATATATGCAAATTTTGAGTCAAGATTTTATGCGCCAATTTCCCAATGTGATTAATATTCACCATTCATTCTTACCCGCGTTTGTGGGGGCGAATCCCTACGAAAGAGCCTATGAAAGAGGGGTGAAAATTATTGGTGCTACAGCCCACTATGTGACGCCAGATCTAGATGCTGGCCCGATTATTGAGCAAGATGTTGTGCGCGTGAGTCACCGCGATGAAGTGTCGGACTTGATTCGGAAAGGTAAAGATTTAGAACGGATTGTTTTGGCAAGGGCGGTTCGATATCATTTACAAAATCGTGTTTTGGTTTATGGCAATCGCACTGTTGTTTTTGCTTGAATTTTTTAGTTGAATTGCTAGTATATTGCTCTGAATTTGGGACGGGCAAGATGCCCATCCCACAATAAAAAATAGTTTTTGTGGGACAGGCATCTTGCCTGTCCAGCTATTTAATGAAATTTTGGGACGGGCAAGATGCCCATCCCACAATAAAAAAGAATTTTTGTGAAACAGGCATCTTGCCTGTCCAGCTATTTTTATAACAGGTATAATAAGCAATCCTGGAAAGATGCGAGGTGCCTCAAATAGCTCCTCGCATTCGATCGCTCTCACGAGATTACCAGAAGAAATAATTGGTTTAAAGCGTCTGGGTTTGGCGTAGAAATTAAAATCAGACGATTCATTATTCCAATCCTAGAACTTCCAGGTAGAGGTTGCTGTCAACTGTCAACTGTCAACTGTCAACTGTCAACTGAATCAAATCCGGGCGGATAATGTTTCGGCGTAAGCGCGATCGATCAATTGGCGAGCAACCGTCTGAATTCCGGTATGCTCGTAATAATTGGTAGTCATGTCCAAAAACGCGGCGACATAATCCAATTTGTCATCGGTAACATCAACGTATTGCTTGAGATTGCCTAAAACTGTGGCTGGAGTTAAGCCGCGAGATACCACTAAATTGTTCATCCAACCTTGGGCTGAGGCAAAGGTTGCTGTCACGAATCCAAATTTTTGTGCATTGTTGGCGCCGGGAATTAGGTTGCTGATGTTTTGGAAGGTTGAGTTTTGCTGCAAGGTTCCAGGATTTAAGCCGCTTAGGGTATTTTGCGCTACTTTGATAAAGTCCGGGCCGAGGGGAATTAAGCCGTCAGCGCATACTAATGCAGCCATCCGCATTAGAGATTCGGCTTTGTATTGTGATAAGTAATTGGTAAAGCTTCCCACGTTGTCAAGGGAGATTTTGTTGAGTTTGCAGAAGACGATGAGCTCGATCGCCACTTTGACGCATAAGTCGATCGTTTGAGTGGTATCAGCCTTGGGAGTCAGGCGGCTCATAAACGACAGAAAGCCGATTTTTTCGCCGATTTTATTCGCCATAGCCGTCGCGCCCAAGGCACTGTCAGCACTGTCTGCAAGCTGGTAAAGCTTTACTGCGCCTTGATAGGGCTCGTTGGAGTTGGCGTAAAGCTCGATCGCCCGGGCGCGAATTTTTTCGACTAAAGCGCGATCGGTTTCCCCTGTGAGCGATCGAATAGTATTATCAAAACCAGATAAATTATTCCACTCCCCCGGAACCACAAAATCGAGAGATTTCAACATCATCACAGTCACGCCACCAGACGGCAAATTGTCAACCAATTCCACAATAGACTTGCTCACAACAAACTCCTGAATAGCCACATTTAAAAGTATTCTTCCAAATACTCCAACTCCCAGAAATCCGATTCCAGATTTCCCGGTAATCTCATCTGAGATCTAATGCTGGCAGTCAGATAGGTT